>CAZLCI010000032.1:0-23980 GCA_964558115.1 uncultured Nitrospinaceae bacterium
CAGATGTTACCAAGATTAAGAAGATTTTAGGTTGGGAAGCAAACATTTCATTTTCTTCAGGAATAAGAATTATGTTAGATAATCTGAAAGATTGGAAAAATGCTCCTCTATGGACATCCGATACTATTAAAAAAGAAACTGAAGACTGGTTTTCTAAATTATCTGACAAATAACGAATTTAGGTTGAAAGCTTTAAAAGTGGCGGGAGCACGTGGGAGTCGAACCCACCGACGAATTGTTTAGATCCGCCCACTGGATTTGAAGTCCAGGCGGCACACCAGCACCGATGTGCTCCCATTTAGAAAGTACACTGCTTTTTATAATGAGAAAAGGTCAGATTTTAATTTTTAAATTTAATTATTATATTTTTGGTTTGAAATTTTGTAATTCTTTGCCGCCTTCTTCTGTAACTACAAATAGTGAACCAATCAAAGGTGGTATCTCTTTGTTTTCTATTAAACCTCTTGGTTGAACTATTACTAATTGATTTTCTGTAAGTTTATCAGGAAATTTTGTTTGGCTATTAAAGTGATTTCGTCCTTCTACAATAAATTCAGTAATCTTTAATTTAGAAGTAGAAATGTTTTTGGCCTCTTTTAAGATATCATTTATAGTTTTTCCGGGTTTTATTAATGGAGTAGTTTGTTTAATTATTTCACTATAAAGGGATAAAGTTTCTTTAAAAGAAGGGTCAGGTTCACCTAAAACAAAAGGAAAAAGGATATATCCAGGACAATTGCCGTAAGATACACTCAATTGATTTAAGATAAAGTCTTTATTAGACAATTTTTTTAAAGAAGGGTTGATTGAGGGTTCTGTACAATTTTGTAAACTGGAATTAATAGAAACAGAACAAAATTCTGTTATTCCTCCACAACTGTATCCTGATTTAGAGAGTTCCCCAAATAGTTCACTTTCTGTGAGATTAGGCTTAATTTGCTGAATGTAATTTTCTGCTGCAATATCCGTACACTTGGCTCCGTAGCGGTAAAAAACAAGCTCAGTCGAACTTTTTTTAGACATTAAATCAGAAAAATTATTAAGTTCTAATTTAATATTTATTTCTGCAAGATCTGATTCAATTTCTTTTAAATTGAGTTTTGGGTATTGGAATTCACCTCTTTCTTTCAAAAATCCTATTTTCCCTTGTTCAAGTTTGATCTTTCTAAGGTGCTCTATGAGTATTTGTTCGTAACTAGCTTTGATTAGCCTTATGTCTTTAAATATAGTTCTTTTTTTAAGATTTTCGATAGCCCTTTTTGATTTAGTGAAGATAGTAGAAATTCCCTTCCTCTGAAAAACAATCATAAAAAAATGTCGATCATATAATCCTGTAATCCATCTTGATTCTGGATTCGGAAAAAAATTATCTCTTCCTCCAAAAAGTACTAAGCAATCAATGTCTTCAAGGTCCATCCTTTCTTCTATAAGTATATGTCTTCTTTCATATTCTGAGATAGGAATATCAGGGTAAAAATTCTTATTCAGTGTACCTGGAATATTTAACATTTTTTCTCTTTATATCTAATTATTAACTTGTAAAACTATTTTCCCAAATTGTCTGCCTTCTTCTAATTTTTCGTGAGCCTCTTTGCAGTCTTCTAGTTTCATTATACAGTCCACAACCGGCTTTAATTTGCCTTCTTCAAAGAAAGATAGAAGTTTTTTGAAAGATGCCAAACTTCCCATTGTACTTCCCAAAACAGAAAGTTGTTTTGCAAAAAGCAAAGCAAGATTTGTTTCCCCTTTAAAACCAGTAGTTGCTCCGCATGTTACAATCCGACCGTGATAAGCTGCACTGTTTATACTTTCTTTCCAGGTTGCGTCCCCTACATGTTCCAGAATAACGTCGACACCAACCTTTTTTGTAATTTCTTTAACTCTTTCACTTATTGATTCGTCTTTATAGTTGATTATTTCATCTGCTCCTAAATCTAATGCATGCTTAGCTTTTTCTTCTGTACTCGTACACGCAATTACCTTAGCACCGATTAATTTTCCAATTTGTATTGCAGCAGAACCTACACCGCTTCCTGCACCTTGGATGAGTAAAGTTTCACCCATTTTTAGTTTTGCTCTTTCAGTAAGCATTCTCCAAGCCGTTATGAATACAATGGGAATAGCAGCTCCTTCTTCGAAAGTAAGATTTTTCGGTAAAGGCAAAAGATTAGGCCTGTTAACATTAATAAATTCACAGCAAGCACCATTTGATTGTTCTCCAATAATTTCAAATGTGCCCTTTGGAGGATCATCACAAAGATAAAAAGGTACTCCTCCGTAACTTTCAAGAGGAAAATCTATTACCGATTGTCCTACCTCTAAACCAGTAACTCCGTCTCCTAAAGCAACTATTTCGCCAGTAAAATCTGAACCCCCTATGTGAGGCATCACAGATTTTATTCCTGGCAATCCTTTCCTTACCCAAAGATCTAAATGGTTAAGACCAACCGCTTTTACTTTCACTAAAACTTTACCGGGGCTGGGAGTAGGTTCTTCTATATCTTCAACTTTTAAAACTTCAGGTCCTCCATATTCATGAAAACGGACACATTTCATTTTTTTCTCCTGTATTCAAAATTTTTACAAATTGCCTTTGCCTGAATTTGAAATATCCATCAGTTCAAAGGGATAAGGTTCAAAGAAAGTCTGATTTTCAAGATAACTATTCTGATACCTTGTAATCCAAGAGCGGATAACTTGTATGAGGGCAGATAAGGGAACTCTTCTGCCTGAATATTGTTTAAATAGATCTAAAATAAATCTTTTTTCTTTCTTAGTTAAAAGTTTAGAGAAAAATCCCATTGCGTGCATTAATACATTAACATTCGTTTTTCTTTTGTAAGGTTTCTCAAAAACTATTTCTAAATTCTTTTCATATGACTTAAATACTTTCTCGAGGTTTGATCTATCATAAGAAGCAACAATTTTGCCAAGTTTTCTCATAGATTTCTCGTCATAAGCCATCATCAAAAATTTATTGTTTGCATGATATTTAATTAATGAAGATATTTTTTTTGTTTTTTTCGTATCCCTAAATGATGATAAGGCAAAAAGCTTTGTAAGGAAATGTTCTCGAATATGAAAATTCCTAAGTCTCCCCTCATCTTCTATAGCAAGTCCAGGGAATACTTTTATAACTTTTTTTGTGAAAAGTCCCGGTCCCTTACCGGCACTTTGTTCTTTGTCTTGTTTGAAGTAGTATTTCGCATCTTTTATTCCGCATGATGGTGATTTAGCTTTTAAAATGAATCCATCGACAGTTTTTAGATTATTTAAAAACGAATTAGCAAATTGATTCATTGAGAGAGTAAGTTTTTTATTTGTAGAAGGTTGTACGAGAGTTATATTTTTCTTTTGAATGATTCTTATTGGATCTCTAGGAGTCCCAAGTCCAATTTCAACTTCTGGGCAAACAGGAACAAAATCAATATGGGGGATCATTAAACTAAGAGGGTCAAAACTTATTTTTAATCCATTATATCTGCATGCTTCAAACTCTAGACATTTACTGATTACTACTGTTGGTTTAGTGAATTTGCGATACATCTTTTACTCTGTAGTTTGAATTAAAGAAATTTAACCTTATTTATATTCATAAAATCCTATTCCTGATTTTCTTCCTAGCCATTTCGCAGAAGTCATGCGTCTTAGTATAGGAGGAGGCATAAAGCGTGATTCCCCGAGTTCTTCAAACATTGCATCTGAAACAAATGTTTGGACATCTATACCTACTAAATCTAAGAGTGTCAGCGGACCCATTGGATAACCTAATCCTGAACTGATAACTCTATCCATATCTTCTCGAGTAGCTAATTTTTCATCGAATGCTTGGGCAGCCATATTCAGGTATGGAATTAAAAGACGATTAACTAGAAATCCTGGGCGATCTTGCACCGGTATCGGAACTTTCCCTATTTTTTTACAAAATTCTTTTCCAAACGCAAAAGTTTTTTCAGAAGTTTGAATAGCCTGTATTACTTCAACAAGTTTCATCGCGTAAGGAGGATTAAAGAAATGTAATCCTAGGACTTTATCAGGTCGATTTGTTGAAGAAGCGATCGATGTAACGGACAGACAAGAAGTGTTCGATGCTAAGAAAGAATTCTTTTTCACTATTTTATCGAGTTCTCTAAACAGTTTAGTTTTTGCATCAAGGTTCTCAATTATTACTTCAATAACTAAGTCACATTCAGCCAAAGAATTCAAATCAGTTGAACCTTGCAAACGAGTTAAGATTTCTGATTTTATAGAAGAATCTAGTTTTCCTCTTTGGACTGCGACTTCAAGATTCCCTTCTATTTTTTCTAACCCCTTGGTTAAGATTTCACTATTCTCTTCGACGCTATACACTTCGAATCCTGAGGTTAGACAAACCTGTGCAATTCCACTTCCCATAGTTCCTAATCCTACAATTCCTACTTTTTTTATGTTTTCAGGGAAATCGATTTCTTCTTTCTTTTCCATAGTCGTTTCTTCTCTTTCAACTGTTCCGTAAAATCCTGGTTTTTTATAGTTGTAAAAACCTTTTCCGCTTTTTGTTCCTAAAAAACCAGAGTCAATCATTTTATTAACTAAATTTGGCGGTTTATATCTAGGATCTTTAAGCTGTTTATAAAGAGAAAGGGAAACTGTTCTATGAATGTCAAGACCTTCAATATCCAGTAACTCCATTGGACCTATTTTGTAGCCAAGACCTAATTTTACTGCTGTGTCTAGATCAGTAGCATTGGTATATCCGGTTTCAATTAGATGAATACAATCATTTAAAAAGGGAGATAAAAAATAGTTCAAGATAAAACCCGGAGAGTCTTTTGTTTTTGTAGGAATTTGTCCCAATTTCTCTAAAAATTTAAAAGTCTTTGTATATGTGTTTTCGCTAGTATGGATTCCTGATGTGATTTCAACTGTTTTGTTTAAAGTTGCTGGTAGGCAAAAATGAGTCCCTATGGTTCTATCTGGTCGACCAGAATGTAATCCAATGTTAGTTATTGATAATGTGCTGGTGTTTGAAGCAAAAATTGTTTCTTCTTTAACAAACGAATTTAAATTTTTGAATAGTTTGTTTTTTGCATTTTGATCTTCAACTATAGCTTCAATAATTATATCGCAATCGTTCAGTGATTGAATTGTTGTCACTTTTTGAATTGAGTTCTCAATTGATTCCTTTTGTTCTGAAGATAGTTTTCCTTTTGTGATTCCGGTAGACAGAAAGTTTTTAATATTTTCAAAACCATTTTTCAAATTTTCTTGATTTTCATCAGTAATAAGTGTGGACAGACCAGCTTTAGCACATAAAATCGCAATATTTGAGCCCATTGTGCCTATACCAATTATTCCAACTTTTTTAAATTCCATTGGATTGCCTCATTTTTATAATCAATCAAAAACTGTTTCCATATAATGTTCTGGATTCACTTTTGCTTCTATAACTGAAGGGCCTTTTAATTTAAAAGCTTTTTTTAATAATTTTTCTAAATCATCAGGAGTATTTGCGCCGTAGGCTGGTACTCCAAAGTAATGTGAAGGTGGGGACTTAGGAGATTTGTTATTTAATTTTGTTCCGTATAATTTGTAAGATCTTCTGTCTTGTTTTATTTGAATTAAAGATAACCAACTATCATCTAAGACAACAACAGGGAGAGTAATGTTTAATCTTTTTGCTACAGCAAGTTCTCCACATGTCATTTGAAAACAACCATCTCCAATTAAAGCAACAACTGGACGATCCGGACACGCCAATTTTGCAGAAATTGCTCCAGGTAATCCAAACCCCATTGAAGACCATCCATTTGTAATTAAAAAAGTTTTTGGTTCATATGCAGTCCATTGACTTGCAATTTGGTGCGTATGTGCTCCAACATCAAAAGAGATGATTCCATTTTTTGGCAAAACATGTCTAACAATATCAATCGCTTCGTGTGCTGGAAAACCTTTTGTTCTGGGTCTCAATTCTTTCTGGAAATTAACTTTATGTTTAAAGATAATATTTTTGTCCCAAAGTAATCTTTTGTTTTTTCCTAATTCTTTTGAAAGATTCTGTATCGAGAAATCGAGGTCGCCAACTACCTCATGTACAATTTTTACAGAATTATCTGTATCTGCTTTCTCTATGTCTATATTAAGTAAAGGAGTATCTTTAATCCATGCTTCATACTCTACTTCTATCACGTCGTATCCTAGCCCTACTATAAGGTCAGAAGTATTTAAAAATTCTCTTTGTATTTGTCTTTTTCCTCTTTCTATACAACCTATAGAAAGAGGGTGGTCTTCTGGAATTATGCCTTTTGCCATCGTTGTAGAGGCAAAGGGAATTTGGAGTTTTTCCAAAAATTTCAAAAGAAGATTTGGGTTCTTCATCCTTGTGGTTGATGCACCGAGTATTGCAATTGGTTTTTGAAAACGATTCAAGATTTCAGTTGCTTTCTGAATAGATCGACCGGAAGTTTTTTTTTGATATTTTATTTTAGGCATGAATGGAACTTTTTCATTTGTTTTCAAAAGTGCAATATCTTCTGGTAGATCTAAGTGTACAGGACCAAATGGATCAGATTTTACTATTTCTAAACTCTTTTGGAGTACAGTGGATACCCTATTTTTTCTAAATGCTAGGCTAGATTTTGTAATTGGTTCAAAAAGTTTGTGGTGATCAATGTACATTTGTATTCGACGTCCTAATTGTTCAGTTTTCAAATTGCATGTGATTCCAATAACTGGAGATCGATCTAAAAATGCGCTTCCTATCCCCGTTGATAGATTTGTTGCTCCGGGCCCAAGCGTTGAGATACAAAATCCGGGGTTGCCGGTAAGACGACCCATCACGTCGGCAGCAAAACTTGCAGAACCTTCATGAGCAGTCAAAATAAATTGTATTCCTCCTTTTCTCATAGCTTCCATCAAAGGAAGAACATTGCCGCTTGGTATTCCAAAACCGTATTTAATTCCCGCCTTTTTTAATGTTTTAACAATTAAATCTGCATTATTCATATTTTCCCTATTCAAATTATTTTAGAAAATAGTTCTTTAAAATAGGTTAGTTTTCTTTCCGATTCAAATTTTGTACATTGTATCAGTTTCAATTAAAAAACCTATCTATAATGTATTTTTTTTTGGTTGTAGAGTGTATTAATATCTAATTTTAAAAATAAGGATGAATTTTTATTCGTTTTAATTTGTGAGAGTTTCTATATCTTTTTTTTGTAAACCAAACACTTTAACTAAGGAATTACTCTAATGTCAGATTTGGAATTAACTGGAGCTTTTGGAAATTATGATCGAACACATTTTCTCGATACTAACTCAATTTCACCTGCAGGTGTAAATCTTAGAGTCTTGAAGTTTTCGCCTAGTGATATTTTTTATCGAATGTGTAGATATGAAGAATTTGATTTATCAGAGATGTCTATGGGAGCACACCTTTTTTTGTTAGCGAAAGGAAATTCTCCATTTGTTGGTATCCCAGCTTTCCCGAGTCGCGTTTTTAGACATTCGATGGTTTATGCGAACTCAAATTCAGGTATCAAGGTTCCTTCAGACCTAAATGGTAAGAAAATAGGAATTAGAGAATGGGGGATGACCGCGGTAGTATGGATCATTGGCATTTTGAAAGAAGAGTATGGTTTGAATATTGAAACTGTGGATTGGTTTGCTGCTAAAGAACCAAGAGTGCCAATTCAAATGCCTAGTGGTTGCAAAATAAGCTTGATACCTTCAGATAAAAATCTGTCAGACTTACTTGAAACGGGTGAGATAGATGCAGCTCTTATACATCAGGTTCCTCAGGCCTTTTTAAGGAGTCCTGATAAAGTGTTTCGATTATTCCCTGATTATAAGAATGACGAGATAGATTATTATAAGAGGACTGGAGTTCATCCTATAATGCATTGTGTTGTATTAAGAAAACAGCTAAATCAACGATTTCCTTGGTTATTAAAGAATCTCTATGATGCGTTTGAAGAGAGTAGAAAAAAAACGATAGAAAGTTTAAGTGATACAGGTGCACTTTCTGCTATGATTCCCTTTTTACCTGCTTTTATGGATGAAACACGTTCTGTTTTTGGGAATGACTACTGGCCTTATGGAGTTAAGAAAAATATAAAAACCCTAGAAAAACTTACTTTGTATGCACATGAACAAGGGCTAACAGATAGAGTTATCCAGATAGACGAATTGTTTGAAAAGTCTGTTTTAGATAAATGATTTTGAAAATTTTTTCAGAAGAGTCTTAGGATGAAAATATCCACTATTGATGTTTATAAAATTGATATGCCAATGAGAGGTTTTTTTCGTAATGCAAGGCATAATCACAATGTCCAAGAAGGAGTAGTTGTTCATGTAAAGACTGATAATGGTCTAGATGGAATTGGTGATATTGAACCATCTGAGGGATATACAAAGTTAAATCGAAATGAAATTGCAGAAACTGTTGAAAAAAAACTTTCTCCTGTTCTTATTGGCGAAGATCCACGTAATTTTAGAAGGATTTCTTATATTCTAGATTCTACTATCGATGGATTCTGGGAAGGCAAATCGGCTATTACACTTGCGATGTCAGACTTACATGCCAAATCTTTAGGAGTTTCTCTTGGCAATTTATTAGGTGGTTCAGTAGCAGAAAATGTTTTTTTTAATGCATGGATCGGTGTCCTTTCTAATGAAGATGCTTCTGTCGAAGCAAAAAAATTTAAAGAAAATGGGTGGATAGCATGTAAGGTGAAGCTAAATGGTGAAGTAGAGAGCGATATAGAAAGAGTTTTGTCAGTTCGACAGGGAGGTGGTAAAGATTTTGAAATCAGAGTAGATGCTAATGAATCTTATAAAAATATACAAGATGCTAAAGATTTCATTAAAGAAGTCTCTAGTGCTGAAATCCGACTTTTTGAGCAACCTTTTAATAGGAAAAATTTAGCTCTTTTGGCAGAACTTAGAGGGTCTGTAGATGTTCCCATTATGGCAGATGAATGTATTACTGATTATCGCAGTTTATTGGAAGTTGTTAAGCACGAGGCTGCTGATATCGTGAAATTAAAAATTTTGAAGCAAGGTTCAGTATTTAAAGTGAGGGAAATGATCAGTATGCTCGAAGAAGTAGGAATGGAAATTGTAATCGGACATGGATTTGGTCTTACTCCAATGACTATTGCTGAAATTCATCTTGCTTCGACTTCTAAAAATGTTCTTAGTGCGATTGAATCGGTAGGTCCTTATAAAATGATCGATGATATAGTGAATCTTCCTCTTGAAATTGATAGTGGAAAAATTGCTGTTCCAAATTCACCGGGTCTCGGTGTTTCAATCGATATGGATAAGATTGAAAAATTTCGAGTATAGTTTACTTTGTATTTACAGAAGCGAAGGAGTTTTAAATGCTTTATTTAAATGAAAAAGAAATAGAGTCCCTCATAGATATGCCTAATGTTATGAGGGTGATTGATGAGTGTTTTAGATTGCAGGGAAAGGGAATGGCAACTAATCAACCTAGGAGAAGGGTCTATGTTCCAAATGGAATGATGCATGTTATGTTTGCAAGTTTGATTAGGGAAAGTGAGGGTTTTTTAGGTCTTAAAACTTACACAGCCTTTCCTGGCGTTGGTGTTCGATTTATTTTTTTACTATGGGATGCTAATAGTTCAGAATTACTTTCTTTAATGGAAGCAAACTTACTTGGACAACTTAGAACAGGAGCTGCTAGTGGTATTGCTACTAAATATATGGCAAATGAATCAATAGAAGAGGCTGGATTAATTGGGACAGGTAGACAGGCAGGTACGCAACTAGAAGCTATTTGTTTAGCCAGAAAAATCAAAAAAGTTAAAATATTTAGTCGAAACAAGGATAAAAGAGAAAAATTTGTTATGAGTATGAAAAATAGAGTAAATACTGAACTGGTTACAGTTGATGATCCTTCAAAGGCCGTGAAAGGTTCAAAAATAGTTTGCACAATGACAAATGCTAGTGATCCTGTGTTTGATGGAAAAGATATAGAGCCCGGAACAACAATTATTGCAGCGGGTTCTAATCGAATTACAAATCGAGAAATTGATGATGAGACATTTAGGAAAGCCTCAAAAGGGCGAATTGTTACAGACAATTTAGAAGGTGCAAAATTTGAGAGTGGAGATTTAGTAGGTGCAGTTCGTTCAAATATTATTAATTGGGGTCAGGTTGTAGAGATAGGGATGTTAGCAAATGGCACTATGCCTGGAAGATTGTCGAAAGAGGAAGTGAATCTGTTTTTAAGTCAAGGAGTTGCCTCAGAAGATGTTGCTCTCGGTTCAGAGATTTTTAAACTTGCCAAAGAAAAAAAAATAGGAACAAAATTGGAAGTAGATGGTTTTTTGCAAAAACCAAGTTAATGTTACTTGCGTTTTGACTCAAATTTGATGTATCTTTCACGTTTTTTAAACAAATGCTTTTCTTACGGAAGGTTTGTGTATTATGAGAGATAAAATTTTGTTAGAGTGTGTCGATTGTGAAAAAATAAGATACGCTTCTACAAAGAATAAAAGAACTACTCCAGACAGACTTGAATTTAAGAAATTCTGTAGTTTTTGCAGAAAGCATGTTCTATTTCGTGAGGTAAAATAATATGTCTAAGATTAAAAGTCTCTCTCACAAAAGATGTGTAGTTACTGGCAAAGGAGTGATGTTTGGTAACAATGTAAGTCATTCAAATAAAAAAACTAGAAGAACGTTTAATTCCAATATACATAAAAAAAGATTTTGGGTAGCAGAAGAAAAAAGATGGGTGACGTTAAAAGTTTCTGCTCGTGGAATCAGAACAATCGCAAAAAAAGGGATTTCGAAAATCTTGTCTGAATTAAGAAATACTGGGGTAAAGGTTTAAATTTATTTTTCGGTGTCTTCTTTTTCTATCATTTCTCTGTAATTCTCGTATGAACTTGGAAAATGACCAGTATAATTCATCCAGTTTGTGACCGGATATCTTGCTCCACCAGCTTTGTGAGTTCCTTCTAGTCCTTCCATTATTTCATTACTAAGATCGAATGGGAAACTAAAAGCAATTTCATGGTCTTGGACTTGTCCAAAGATTCTATCACCAGTACACGGAACTATCATTTGAGGTTTTCCATAAATAAAAGGAGCAATTGCTATATCAGCGCAATCAATTCTTCCTCTAAATTCGCTACTCATAGTTCCACCTCTTTTCCAAAGCCAAGCTTGTCCTAATCTCATAATTTGTGCACTATTTCCGTATATTACGACACAGTCAGGAACAAATGAGGTGCGGTTAAGTGGACCAACTATTACTCCAACATATTCGTTTTCATTAAGTCTAGGGACACTTTCTTCACTTATACGACCAGCGCTTAAATTCTCTGTATATAAATTTATACATAAATTTCCCTCATTATAATGTTCTAATTTTTTTTCTATACCTAGTGCCATAGCCCCAAGAACACAACTACTATCTTCTTTTCCAAGGGCAATAACCCAACCGTATTTCCTAGCCATACCAATAGCCTGACAGGTGGTAAATTGATTTTTTAAATCTTTCAATGGTCTTTTAGTTCTCTCTGGTATTTCTTCTAAGTTTTTCAAGAATTTAACAGCGACTGGGAAAGTGTTTAGTCGCAAAAATTTATTTAAGTTTTCTTCATAGGAAATCAGGTCTATTTTTTTCATAACTTAATCCTGTTTTATGAAAGTTTTTAACTCTTTAAAGGTAAAGCCTCGCAAAGATCATATTGCATCTTTATAATCATTTTTATTAGGATAATGTTTTTTTTAAATTTTTAAAAGTAATAAATAAGAGGATATTCATTGAAAGTAGAATCGATACTTGCAAAATTGAACGAGTTAAGGAAGGATTGTAAAGGTGAGAATGAAATAGAGCAGGCGGTATATCATGCTTTTTGTTTTGTTTCCTACGAGATTAATTCATTTGCGAATTTCGTTGAAAATAATATTCAACCTAAAAATAAAATTAATGAGTCACCAATAAGTCAAAATGTAGAAGAAATCTTTAAAGTTTTTCAGGAACTGAAAGATGAAATCTCCGACAACGAAGAGGATTTAGAATTTATTACATTAGATTTAACTTTAAAGTTTTTGTCATTCCTGACTTATGATTTTCAAGAATATTTAAAAAAAATTTAAGACCGAATCTGATTTTAATAAAAGGAAAGAATTATCATGACACTTCCTCTTGAGGGAATCAAAATTGTTTCACTTGGCGTTTCTATAAGTGGTCCTGTTGGACTTCGTCATCTAGCTGATTTTGGTGCGGAGGTTATAAAGATAGAAGTTCCTGAAAAAGGAGATATGGTTCGTCATTGGGATAATGTCGTAAATGGAGAAGGTTCTGTTCACTTTTGGGTTAATCCAAATAAGAAGAGTTTGACTCTTAATTTAAAAGATATCAAAGGAAAGGAAATTCTTAATAAATTGATTTTAGATGCTGATATTTTTCTGGAAAACTTTAGCCCAGGTTCGATCGATAGACTTGGATATGATTATAAAAATGTTAAGGCTATGAAGAAAGATATTATTTATGTTCATACTTCTGGATATGGACAGGATGGTCCGTATAAAAGCATGAAAGCTTTTGATGGACTGATTCAAGCAGAAACAGGAATCATTGAGATGACAGGTTCTAAACAAGAACCTGCAAAAATGGCGCTATCTATTTGTGATGGTGTTACTGGATTATTCGTCGCATTAAGTTGCATGATGGCTCTTAAACAAAGGGATATAGACGGTTCAGGTCAGGAAATAGATGTCTCGATGTTTGATTGCATGGTGAGTATGCTTGGCTATTTCCCCTTTCATTTTTTTCAGAATGATTATATTCCAGAACGTATAGGAACTGGTCATCATTTGCTTGCGCCATACGGTGCTTATCCTGCAAAAAACGATAAATTGATTGCGATAGCTTGTGCAAGTGAAGTAACTTGGCATAATTTTGCTAGAGCTCTAGATCGTGAGGAATGGATTTCAGATTCTCGCTTTTCGTCCAATTCTAAAAGGTATAATAATTTAGACGCATTATTAGAAGTTTTTCTTCCAGTTTTAAAAACGAAAGATCGCGAGGAATGGAGAAAAACTTTTCTTGAGTTTGGTGTTCCATGTGGTTGCGTTAACAGTCTTGATGAGGTTTGTAATCACCCTCAAGCAATTTCTAGAGAAATTTTTAAGGAAGTTAAAGGTCAATATGGAAATATAAAGATGTGTAAATTTCCTGTCTTATTTAACAATATTGAACCATTATTGGAACAGCCTCCTTTATTGGGAGAGCATACAGATATTATTCTAAATAAATTAGGAATTTCAGAAGAAGAAATACAGAAATATAAAGAAGAAGGAATTATTTGATTTTGTTGAATTTTTTATAGTTTCATTATTACTGGAGAGTAAGAAATGGATTTTGAATTTAATGAATTACAAACAAGTGTTCAAAAAATGATTAAGGATTTCGTAGATCGCGAAATCAAACCTGTGGCAATGGAATATGAACTTGAGGATCGTTATCCTAGCGGTATTGTTGAGAAAATGCAGGAATTAGGTTTTTTTGGGCTAACAATCCCAGAAGAATTTGGTGGTGGTGGCATGGATGAAGTCTGTTATGCAATTGCAATGGAAGAACTTTCCGTTGGCTGGATGAGTGTAGCAGGAATTCTCGGGACACATATGATGACTTCTTGGATGATCTTGCATTATGGTTCGGATGAACAGAAGAAGAACTATTTGCCAAAAATGGCAACAGGAGAATGGCATTCAGGTATGGCATTAAGTGAGCCTGGCTCAGGTTCAGATTCGGCTGCTCTTAGAACACAAGGGAAAAAAGAAGAAGATCAATGGGTTATTAATGGGACTAAAATGTGGATTTCTAATGCTGAACACGCAAATATGTTTTGTGTTTTAGTTCGCACTGATCCAGAACTACCAAAAGCAAAAGGAATATCAGGAATTCTTGTACATAAAGGAAGTCCAGGATTTAAAGTGAGTCGTCACTTGAAAAAAATGGGATACCGTGGACTAAGAACTAGTGAATTAATTTTTGAAGACGCAAGAGTGCCTCTTGAAAATTTGCTTGGTCAAGAGAATGAAGGCTTTCCTATGATTATGAGTGCATTAGAAGGAGGTCGAATTAATGTTGCGGCTAGGAGTGTTGGTTTAGCTAGAGCTGCTTTTGAAGATTCAGTTAAATATGCACAACAAAGAGAAACTTTTGGAAAACCTATTGCTCATCATCAATTAATTCAATCAAAATTATCGGAAATGGCCACACGTATTCATGCTTCAAAACTAATGACATATCAAGCTGCTAATTTAAAGAGTGATAATAAACGGTGTGATTTAGAAGCAGGAATGGCTAAACTTTTTGCCTCAGAGACGGCAGAATTTTGTGCGAGTGAGGCTATTCAAATACACGGTGGTATGGGATTTATTCAAGAATTGCCTGTTGAACGCTATTTCCGTGACTGTAAACTTTTAACAGTGGGAGAGGGTTCTAACGAAATCCAACGCATTATTATTGCTCGGCGTTTACTTGAACGTTATCCAGTTTAGGTAAAGGATATAAAATGGAAAAGAATCAAAAAGGAAGATGGTTCGAAGATTTTAATGTTGGCGAAATAATTAAACATCGTCCGGGGAGAACCATTTTAGAAAGCGATAATACATGGTTTACATTACTTACGAACAATAATCATCCTATACATTTTGATTACCACTACGCTTCAAAAACACAATTTGGGAAACCCCTTGTAAATTCTGCATTGACACTAGCTATTGTTACAGGCATGTCAGTAGAGGATGTTTCATATCGATCAATTGCAAATTTGGAATGGTCTTTTATAAAACTTCCTAATCCAGTTTTTATTGGAGATACAGTATATGCAGAATCTGAAATTCTTGAGAAAAGAGAATCAAAATCAAAATCAGATCGCGGTATAGTAACAATCTTGACAAGAGCCTATAATCAAAAAAACACTCTTGTAATGGAATTTAAGAGAAAATCCCTTGCCGCTAAAAAAGGCAAGGGGGCCATTCCAAATTACGAAGACATTCAATTTGATACAAACTAAATCTTTTAACTATGTGCGAGTGGGGCTAACGCATTAATTTCACTTACTACATCTAAAACTACAGGGCGCTTTGCTGAAAAAGCCTGATCAAACGCACTTTTCAGTTCTCCTGGTTTCTCAACTCTAATTCCTAAGGCCCCCATGTTTTCAGCGATTTCTGCAAAATTAACTTTACTTAAACCCCAAAGTTCAAATGCTTTTTCTGTTTGTTCCCCACCATAGATTCTATCAAACCCTCTTTTGGATTGATTTCCAGAGTGATTGTTATTGACAAGGATTACCGCATTAATATTCCAACGAACGGCAGTTTCTATATCTCCTATGTGATACCAAAGACCCGAATCTCCAGTGAAACAAATAACAGGTCTATCTGGAATGCCACATTTTGCACCTAGTGCTGCAGGAAATGCCCAGCCTAAGTGGCCGGCACTTCTCATATAATTTTGAGTAGATTCTCTTAGGTCATACATTCCACCCATCCACATTCCAGAATGTCCTGTATCTACAACAACCATAGCATCTGAAGGAAGATGATCTGTCATCTCTTTACAGATTCTTTCAGGTCGCATTGGAATATCTTCAGAGTTCATCAGTCCAGAGTAAGTGTCATAATACTCTTTTACGATTGTTTCTACTGTATTTACCCATTTTTCTCTTTTGTTTGCAGAGGAGGAATCACAAACGTCAACGAGTTTTTGAAGAGTGGCTTTCACATCACCATTGAGAGCAACTTTTAGTGGATAGTTTCTGCCAAGAGCTTCTGGGTCAATATCTAGTTGAATTGCAGATTTTCCAATTGGAGGAACAGCCCAAAAATGTGTGGTCATTCCACCTGCTTGGGTTCCTATAAAGAAAACTAAATCGGATTCAAGTACGGTTTTATTTGCACTTTCTCTTGAATATGTTCCAACCACACCAGCACATAAACGATGAGTAGATGGAAAAACATCTTTTCCGTTGAGTGAAGTTACTACAGGTATATTTAACTTCTCTGCAAGGGTTAAAATTTCATTTGACGCTTCTGAAGATCTTGCTCCACCACCAACTACTAAAACGGGTTTAGAAGAATTTGCAAGGATTTTTGCAGCCTCAGTAATACTAGCTAAATCAGCCATTGGTCTGTGGGGTGGCATTTTTATACAGTTTTTATCAACTTGTAATGTCATTTCTGCTTCTTGTTGATCGAGTTGCCCTTCATTTCCAGCAAATTGTAGATGTACAGGACCAGGAGAACCAGAAGTAGCACTTCGAAAAGCTTGGTTCAGCATGTCCGGAATTCTCGATACGTCGTCTATTGTAGCATTAAATTTTGTAACAGGATCAAAAGTAGGTACGTCGTCTATTTCTTGATAAACTTTTCTAAATTTAGTCTCTGGAACTCTACCTCCAGTAAAAGCAATGACAGGAGACCTTGCTAAAAAAGCATCTCGTAATCCAGCAGCAAGATTCATTGCTCCAATTACCTGAGCTGCACATATTCCGGGTTTTCCTGTTGCTCTTGCATATCCATCTGCCATATATGCTGCGGATTTTTCTCCGTGGCTACGTACTCGGTTAATTAGAGTTCTTTCTTCGAGTTCAACCATGGTCTTTCTAAGAATTGCTGGAACATGAAATAGATGTGTCACTTCGTAAGCTTTGAGGGCTTCTGCAAGATATTGAGCACCGGTCATTTTTGGCATAGAGTTTTTCCTTATTGCAAGATTTAATTATAGAAAATAAAACTGTTTCAAAGCCTGAATTGCTGGGCGTCGAATTAAAATTTTATCAAGAAAATAATCTTAATTTTTGTCTCTGCTTTCTATAAAGTCAATCTGATTTTAAATTTTACATATTTTTTGTTCTAATTAATCATTACAATATTTTAAAATCACTTATTCTTTGTGATACTATCGAAGCTTATTATTTAAACATTTTTGTAAATTTTTATTTTTGTTTAGGTCTTTGTTGCCTTTTATTGGGGAGTAATTATGTTGGTTGAAGAATTAAATCCAGATTTACGTCTGCTTCTTGGTCCTGGACCAAGTCCTGTTCATCCTCGCGTTTTAAAAGCTATGAGTTCACATGTTATAGGCCATTTAGATCCTTACTTTTTAAAAGTTATGGATGATTGCCAAAGTATGTTGCGTGAACTTTTTAATACAAAAAATCAAGTAACTTTTCCAGTTTCTGGTACAGGAAGTGCTGCGATGGAAGCTTCTATTTGTAATGTTATTGAAGAAGGAGACAAAGCAGTTATTTGTATTAATGGAGTTTTTGGCGAAAGAATGGCAGATGTTGCAGATCGCTTTGGCGCTGAGGTAATTCGTGTTGAAGCACCATGGGGTCAGCCTATAGACCCAAGCGATCTTCAAGAAGCATTAAAGTCAAACCCTGGAGTTACTCTTGTGGGAATAGTTCACGCAGAAACGAGTACCGGAGTTCTTCAGCCAATAGAAGAGATAGGAGAAATTTGTAGGGAACATGATGCTTTATTATTGCTAGACTGTGTTACTTCTCTTGGAGGAGTTCCTGTTGAAATTGATAAGTGGGGAGTTCAAATTGCATATAGTGGAACCCAAAAATGTTTATCTTGCCCTCCTGGTGTAGCTCCAATAACTTTCGGGGAGCGTGCTTTGGGTAAGGTTCGTGAAAGGAAAAACAAGGTTACGAGCTGGTATTTTGACGTTAGTATGGTCGAAAAGTATTGGGGAAATGACCGAGTTTATCATCATACTGGGCCGATCACGATGAACTATGCAATTAGGGAAGCTTTAAGAATTATTTTTGATGAAGGTTTAGAGAATCGTTTTGCAAGACATAAGGAAGTAAGTTTAGCTCTCCAAAAGGGCGTAGAAGCTTTAGGACTTTCGATGTTTGCAAAAGAGGGTTCTAGAACTCCCACCCTAAATACGATTTCTCTATATGATGGTTTAGATGATGGGGCAATAAGAAAAACGCTTTTAAATGATTTTAATATTGAAATTGGAGGTGGTCTTGGGCCTTTAGCTGGAAAAATATGGCGAGTAGGAATGATGGGTCACGGTGCCTCTCAAGCTAATGTGGTTTATTTCCTTTCTGCGCTAGAGGTAATTTTTAAGAAAATGGGTTACAGTGACAAGGTTGGAGCAGGTGTTTCTGCTTGTGTTAATGTTTTTTCTGAGTCTTAAATCTCTAAAGACTGTAGGAGGTTTGCAAAAAAATGCCTTTCAATATGGGATTTACAGAACTTCTAGTTGTACTGGCTATATGTGTTCTGGTTTTTGGTGCTAAACGTCTTCCAGATATAGGCTCTGGGCTTGCAAAAGGGATTCGGAGTTTTAAGAAGGGGATTAGCGAAGATCCTGATTCTTTAAAGGAGAACGAAAAAACGAGTTCTCCTTCAGAGGAAGAATCTTTAAACAAAAAATAATTTTTACATTTTCCATAGATTTTTCGTGAATCAATCTTTTGGTATTCTTAAGTAACCCTTTTTAAATTTTTACATCTTTGCTGGAATTTCTTTTTTCGTTAAATAAAGGATTAAGATTGGATTTTTTTGAAGTTGTCTCTTCTGAAAGAGTGTTACAGACTATATCCGAGTTTTCACCTCTTAAATCTGAAATTCTTGATGCAGATACAGCTATATCTCGCATATTAGCAGAAGATATCTATAGTCCTGTAGATTTGCCAGATTTCGCAAGATCGACAATGGATGGGTATGCCTTAAAGGCAAATGATACTTTTGGTGCGAATGATTCAATTCCAACTTATTTAGAATTAGTTGGTCATATTCTAATGGGCGAAGCACCAAAATTTAAATTGGAAAAAGGTCAAGCAGCAAGAATCAGTACCGGTGGAATGCTCCCAGAGGGTTCGGATTGCGTTATAATGCAGGAGTTCACGAATTTAATGGATGACAAAACTTTAGAGGTTCTAAAATCTACTTCTGTTGGTGAAAATATTCTAAATGTAGGAGATGACCTAAAAAAAGGAGAAAAATTCTTAGCATCTGGGATACCGCTTAAAAGTCATGACATTGGAGCATTATTTGGAGTAGGCATAACGAAGGTTCAAGTAAGTGCACGCCCCAAAATTGCTATTTTGCCTACAGGAGATGAATTGGTTGGTCCAGGAGAAAAAACAAAACCGGGACAAATTCGCGATATTAATAGATTTTCACTTGCCGCAGCAGTTTCTGAAATGGATTGCATTCCTATTGTGGAAGATATCCTTCCCGATGATCTAGAACTTATAAAATTTAGATTGAAAAAAGTTATTCAAGATGTAGATATTGTTCTTGTTTCTGGAGGAAGTTCAATGGGGATGAGAGATTTTACGGTATCTGCTATCAATTCATTAGGAGAACCTGGTGTCTTAATTCATGGGATTTCTATTAAGCCAGGAAAACCAACTATTGTCGGACGTCTTGATATTGAAGATGAAAACAAAGTTGTAATAGGAATTCCCGGACATCCTGTTTCCGCAATGATGATTTTTCATAAATTTGTAGTTCCTACAATAAGAAGGTTAAGAGGAGAAAAAGATATTCTTATTTCGGAAAGAGGAAAAGTGTTAGCTTTTTTATCTAGAAATTTACCTTCTGCTCCAGGAAGGGAAGATATGATTCGGGTAAGTTTAGAATTAGTAGGAGATAAGTTAGTTGCTTCTCCATTGATGGGAAATTCCGCAATGATTTCAACTATGACAAAGGCTGATGGATATTTGATTATCCCCACTGATTTAGATGGATTAGTTTCAGAAACAGAAGTAGAAGTTTTACTGTACTGAATAAGTATTTTTTCAATTGAGGACAAAGTTGAAAGATTCACTCTTACCTCTTAGCGGCAGGAAGTACTACCTAGAAAATGTGCCTAGGGAAAAAGCTTTAGAGAGACTTCTTCAAGAGATAGGTAAGTTCGAAGAATTTTATTCTGAAAATATTCCCGCTCAAGATGCATTGGGTAGAATTACTCATATTCAAGTTAATGCTCTTATATCTAGTCCACATTTCCATGCTGCTGCGATGGATGGGTATGGTATTGAGGCTAAAAAAACTTTTGGTGCTAGTCCAATTAATCCAAAATCATTCAAGATTGGTACTGATATTTTTCCCTTAGACACTGGTGATCCTTTGCCAATAGATACAGACGCAGTGGTTATGATTGAGAATGTGAATCAGATAGCAGAAAATGAAATTCAACTCGAGTCTTCAATTTCTCCTTGGCAAAATGTTCGTGTTGCAGGTGAAGATATTGTAGAAGGACAATTAATTTTTCCGGCTGGCCATCAATTATCTGCGGTGGATCTGGGCGCTTTGCTAGCAGCTGGAATTCTTGATATCGAAGTTCGAAAGCGTCTTGAAGTAGCAATTATTCCAACAGGAGATGAACTTGTGCCTCCAGGAAAAGAACTAAAGGATGGAGACCTACTCGAATTCAACTCAGTTGTTATGTCTAATTTACTAGAAGATTGGGGCGCAGTTCCAAAGGTTTTTCCTATAGTAAAAGATAATTTTGAAGAGATTGAAAAAGTTGTTAGTGAAGCTATTGAAAAATGTGACGTTGTCTTAGTAAATGCGGGTTCTTCTGCTGGAAGAGAGGATTATACGTCTTCAATTATAGAGAAACTTGGGAAATTATTAGTCCATGGAGTAGCAATTTTCCCTGGCAAACCAACGATTATGGGTTTGTGTAAAAATAGTAAAGATATTGAGAAAACAGTTTTTGGAATACCTGGGTATCCTGTTTCTGCCGTGTTAGCTATGTCAGAATTTGTTAAACCTACTCTTGCACATTTAATTGGAATAAATGTTCCAAGTGTGCAGAAAGTTAAAGCTTTGTTAGGTAGAAAAACTGCTTCAAGACTTGGTATGGAAGAATTTTTGAGAGTGAAAATGGGAATAGTAAAAGACAAAATGCTTGCAATACCTGCAAAGCGGGGTGCAAGCGTTATTAGCAGTCTTGTTGAAGCAGATGGTATAGTGAGAATCCCAAGAAATTCAGAAGGTTTGGAAGCGAATCAAGAATTAGATGTTGAACTTCTTAGACCTTTAGAAAAAATTGAAAAGAATATTCTTATGGTAGGAAGTCACGATAATGCTTTAGATTTGCTAATTGTTGCTCTCCAACGTAAGTTCGGGTATCAATTATCAGTGTCATCCGTAGGTTCGATGGCTGGACTAGTCGCATTAAAAAATGAGGAAGCACATTTTGCAGGAACTCATCTTTTAGACCCTGATAGTGGGGAATATAATTGGTCTTATATTAAAAGATATATGCCTAATGTTGAAGTGGTTGTTGTGAACTTTGTTGAAAGAGAGCAAGGTATTTTTGTGAGGCCTGGCAATCCTAAAAATATAAAAAACTTTTCAGATATTGCCTCAAAAGACCTATCTATTGTTAATCGACAATCAGGCGCAGGGACAAGAGTGTTGTTCGATCATTTTATGGAAAAAGAAGGATTACATCATTCTGATTTTCTGGGCTATGATCAAATTGAAACTACTCATGTTGGTGTAGCAATGGCTATATCATCTGGGCGAGCTGATGCTGGCTTGGGTATTCGTTCGGCTTCAAATCTTCTAGGGCTTGATTTTATTCCATTGCATAAAGAAAGATTTGATTTTGTTTTTCCTGTTGAATTTATAAATTCTAATTTAGGTGTGAATTTGATCTCTATTTTAAAGGATAGTGACTTTCTTGAAAATGTTTCTTCGTTAGGTGGATATAAAACAGAATTGTCTGGTACGGTCATTGAAGAATTTTAAAAACAAGGAATGTAATTCTATGTCACAGATTCAACTTTTTGATAAATATGGAAGAGGGCATAACGATCTGAGAATTTCAGTGACAGACAGGTGTAATTTTCGATGCTTCTATTGTATGCCAGAGGAAGGCATGGAATGGTTACCCCACGATGAGGTTTTGTCCTATGAAGAAATATTGCGAGTTGTGAGAATAACTACAGACCTAGGTTTTGATAGCTTTCACATTACCGGAGGTGAGCCCCTACTGAGAAAAGATCTTTCTTTACTTATCTCAGGAATGTTAAAAATACAACCAGAAATGGATCTTGCATTGACAACGAATGGGATTCTTCTTCCTACTGTAGCGAAAGATTTATATCAAGCTGGATTGAGAAGAATCAATATCAGTCTTGATACACTTGATGAAGAGAAATTTCTTTTTATGACAAGAAGAAACCAGTTGAAACAAGTCATGGAAGGTATTAAATCTGCATCGGATATGGGTTTTAGTCCTATTAAGATTAATGCAGTAGCAATTAAAGGTTTAACGGAAGAAGAGATTCCTCGTTTTGCAGATTGGGCAAGAGAAACAGGGCATATAGTTCGCTTTATTGAATATATGCCTCTAGATGCTGATAAGACTTGGGGTAAGGATAAAGTACTTTCTGCTGAAGAAATTCTTGATGGTCTTTCGAAAAACTGCGCACTTGAATTAGTTTCAGGAAACATTTCTGATCCAGCAACAAGATATCGTTATCAAGACGGTAAGGGCGAGATAGGTGTTATCCCATCAGTTACAAAACCTTTTTGTGAAGATTGCAATAGAATGAGACTAACAGCAGAAGGAATGATACGTACTTGCTTATTTTCAAATGATGAACATGATTTAAAGAAATTACTTCGAGGAAATGAGCGTGATGAAGTTATTAAAAAATGGCTTGGAGAGGTTTTGCTTACTAAAACACCTGGTCACCTAATAGGACAAAAAGAATTTGTACAACCTGATAGAACGATGAGTGCAATTGGCGGATAGATAGTTGGATATTTTTTTATATTAAGATTGTGTTTTTTCTAGGATATATTTCCTGTATTAGATCGGACGATTTTTATGAAAAGAAAAGAAAAAAATCATTTCTTCCGTGAGAATAAAAGAAATACGGACGAAATGAGAAAAGTTAGCTTAGAAGTTGATTATGTGAAAACTTGTGCTGGTAGCGCTCTTTTTCAGATTGGAAATACAAGAGTTCTATGTACTGCTTCTGTAGAAGAAAGAGTTCCTAGACATAAAAGAAATTCAGGAGAAGGATGGCTAACATCAGAGTACGCCATGTTGCCAGGAAGTGGTTCGGATCGCATTTCTCGTGATAGAGCTCGAGCAGGACGTTCTGTCGAAATCCAAAGATTAATTGGACGTTCTTTAAGGGCTGTCGTTGATTTAAAGCTTCTCGATGGATTTACTGTCTATGTCGATTGTGATGTGATCCAAGCAGATGGTGGAACAAGATGTGCCTCCATCACCGGAGGATATATTGCTCTTTGTAGAGCAGTTGATAAACTTTTAAAAGAAAAGAAAATTACTGATAATCCTTTAAAGGGTCTAGTTGCTGCTATTAGTGTTGGTATCGTAGATGGAAAATGTATTCTTGATCTTGATTATAGTGAAGATGTGAGGGCAGATGTTGACATGAATATAGTAATGACTGAGAAAAATCATTTTGTTGAATTACAGGGGACTGCTGAGGGCACTCCTTTCCGGAAAAGCGATATGTCCCGTTTGGTATCCCTTGCACAAAAAGGGATTAGTGAACTTATTGAAATGCAATCTGTATATTTTCCAAAAATATGAAAATTCTTTTTTTTAGTAACAATCAACATAAAATCCTTGAAGTAAAAAAACTTTTATCTTCTATGACAATTGATATTTTGACGCTTAATGAGTTGGGAAGACAGATTGAAGTTGAGGAGACAGGTGCCAATTATTTAGAAAATGCTTTAATAAAGGCAAAACATGCAAGTCAGTTAACTGGAATGCCAGTACTTGCAGATGACTCTGGTTTAGAAGTGGATGCAATTTCTGGTCAACTAGGAGTTTTTTCCGCAAGATTTGGAGGACCTGGACTTTCTGATGAAGATAAAAATGTACTGCTTTTAAAAAAATTAGAAGGTATCCCAATTGAAAAGCGCACGGCTAGATTTGTAAGTTTAGTTGTTTTTTATAATTTAGACG
>CAZLCI010000033.1:0-23523 GCA_964558115.1 uncultured Nitrospinaceae bacterium
GTTTAGTTCTTGTATTTTTCTTCTTATTTTTTCGATATATCTTTTATTATAATTAACATGATCAGGAAACTTAAGATGTTCTATTATAGAAATACCTTCTTTTTCAAGAATATTGTCAAAGGAATCTGGATTGCCAATCCCACTAAATGCAAGAACTCTACTTGATTTTATGTCTTTCAATGAAATATATGATTGTTTTTGAGGATAAAAAATATTTTCAACGATTAGTTCCCCTTTAAAAATAGGTACAGGAAAATTTAAGTACGTAAGTTTACCCATTCCTTGCTCTTTATCTTCTCCAGTAACAAGGAATGCGTCCGCATACTTAGAATGACTTTTTGGTTCTCTTAAAATCCCAGATGGAAAAACTCTACCATTTCCAAAAGGATTCTTGCCATGAAAAAGTAGAAGATCGAAGTTTCTTTTTAATTTTAAGTACTGGAAACCATCATCAATTAAAACAACATCTACATTAAAATCAGATATAACTTTTTCACCTGAAAGTATACGATTGGTTCCAGTTATTATAGGAATTTCAGGAAATAATCTTGATAGCATCACTGATTCATCTGAAGCGGGAGGAGAAGTCAAAGTATTCCCCTTTCCGTCACTTACTAATGTAAAATTAGAATTTGAACTTCCATACCCACGACTAATCACAGCCGGATTCAAATTTTCTTCAAGTAATTTTCTAAGAAGCCAAATTAAGACTGGTGTCTTCCCGGTACCGCCCAGTGAAATATTGCCAATCGAAATAACTGGCACAGACAAAGAGGTAGATTTAAAAAAATTTCTTTTAAATAGATATCTTCTAATAAACATTAACAAGAAATGTACGAAACCAAATGGAAATAAAATTAAAGTGAACATTTTTTCCAAAAATCTAGCATTATTTTTACCGCTAAGAGCATTTAATAAATTAATTCTAAAATCATTCAATTTCTAGCTCCTCAGAACCTTCAATTGTCTTCAATATTAAATTAGTTGCATATAAAGAAGACCCTTGTTTCTCTATTATCAATTTATGTGCTTTTGAACCTACTTTTTTCCTTAAAACTTCATTTGAGAGTAAATCGTCCATTACTTTCTTTAGATCCTGTTCTCCCTCAATCTGGTATGCAGCTCCTTTTTCAAGAAGTAATTCTGACACCTGATTAAAATTATACATATGTGGACCAAAAATGACTGGAATTCCGCACACAGCAACTTCAATTGGATTCTGCCCTCCATGTCTAATTAAACTTCCTCCAACAAAAGCAAAAATAGCGTAAGAATAAAACTGAGCCAGTTCTCCCATTACGTCTAAAATTATTATCTGCCCATCTTCCAAAATATTTTCAGAAATAGAACTCCATAAAACGGATTTTTGTCCCATATTTCTTATTTTTTCTTCTATCGATTTAACTCTATGCATATGACGAGGTGCAATCATTAGGTTAATTTCAGGAAATTTCTGTTGCAAATTTATAAATACAGATATAACAATTTCTTCCTCACCCTCATGAGTACTACCTGCGAGTATTAAATTCTGCAATAAAGAAATTTCTGGTTTAGAAGAGTTTACTTTTTTCTCGTTTTTTTTAGGTAAAAATTCGACTGAATCGTATTTAATATCTCCAGTTACAGTTACATCACTGGCTCCTAAAGAAGCAAAATGTCCTGCATCCTCTTTTCCACGCGCAACTACTTTAGATAAAAGTCTAAATATCGGTCGGGAAAAAAATCTAAATGATTGATATCTATTGAAGGAACGTCTTGAAAGTCTTGCATTCACAATAAATACTGGGCATCCATATCTTCGTCCTTGATTTATTAGATTCGGCCATATTTCGGTTTCAATTATCACTAATATATCTGGTTTCATAGCCCTAAATATTCTTTTGACTATTGAAATAAAATCAAATGGGAGATAGAAAACTTTTTTAACTCCCGAAATTTTCAATGCTTCCACTCTTCCGGTCTGAGTCACGGTTGAAACATAAATTATTAATTCGGGATTTTTACTAAAAATCGTTTTTATAACTGTTTCTGCCACTTTCACTTCACCTACTGAAACAGCATGAAACCAAAGTTTTTTTCTATCTAAATTTTCCAACTCAAACTTATTAAAACCAAATCTTTCATTAAGACCTATAAAAGAATCTTTTCTCTTCCATGTTCGATAAACAAAAAACAAAAATAAAAAAGGAGAGAAAATTCGAAGCAACAAATTGTATAAAAAGTAGGACATCAAGAAATATTCTCATTGTTTATTAATGAAGATTCAGCTAGTAGGTTGGACTTTTTTATTGCATTCTGAATCTGAATTTTATATTTTTCTAGTTCATCTCGTTTCAATTTTTTTGGAACTGAAATAGGCTCTCCGTAATTCATTAATAACTTTGAAAAAGGAAGTGGAATAACCGTCCTATCCCAAGTTGATAATTTAAATGAATTCTTTATGGCAAATCCTAAAGGTAAAATTGTACACCCGCTTATAGATGCTAATTTCACTATTCCGTTTTTTACTTCATTTGACGGTCCCTTTGGTCCATCTGGAGTTAAAACTAGGTTATACCCTTTCCTCGAACTTAAAATAAGATTTCTCAGAGCCATATCTCCACCTTTATTAATGGAAGTTGTACTAGAAGACCCCCTAACAAAACGGCTTCCAAACCGAAACATAATCCGTGAAATTAATTCTCCATCTCTACTTCTACTCGTAAGACATTTATGGGGCATAGTTCGAAAAAATGAAATGGGAAGGACTATATGTCTATGCCAGAACACAAAAATATATTTCCCAAATTTATCTGTCAAAATATCTTCATGCAAACTAGGCTGGAGACATTCAATCTTCATGGTTTTATAGATAGAATTTAATAATTGATAGATTGCACTAGAAAAAAAACGTACCCGAAAAGATACATCCACACTCAATCCATAAGTATCATAGTTCTCATTTGAAGTAACTCTATTTTTTATCTGCATTTTCAATCCAATCATCAAAGATGTATTCAGACGCTTTCGTATAAGGATTTGAAGATTCTAAATTTTTTCTAATTTCACTTATAAAAGGTTTTTCTTTCTTGAATTTATTTCCTTCAATAAAAAGATTTCTTACTAATTTCGCAATATCAATACCGTTTACTTTTCCCTGCAGTAGTTCTGGGACAACTTCTTCACCAACAATTAAATTCGACAAACCTAAATAGTCTACTCTCATTAAGAAATACTTGGCTAAAAAATAACTAAGAATATCAGTTTTATATATCAGTATAGATTCAACTCCTAACACAGAGGCTTCCAAAGAAGCGGTTCCACTTGAAACAATAGCAAAATCTGAAATTTTAAGAAGTTCAGATAATTTCCCACGATAAGGAAGTATGAAATTTTCAGATTTGTTTAAAAATGAATGGATTGTATCTTTAGGAAGTGAGTTTGCTTCAGAAACTACAAAAACTGTTTTTGATAATTCTGAATGCAGAATCCTTGCAGCATCAATCATAGGAGGCAGATGCCTATTCAACTCTTTCCCCCTACTCCCTGGAACAAGAGCTATAATATTATAGCTATTTTCAATATTTAGATGGTTCTTTGTTAAGCTCGTTTTCGTTTTTTGCATTAACTCAAAACATATTGGATTTCCAATATATTTTGCAGGAATATTACTTTTTTTAAAGAATTCGTTCTCAAAAGGAAAAATTGTGAGTATTAGATCAAAGTTCTTTGCAATCTTTTTTGAACGAGATGGTTTCCATCCCCAAATTTGTGGAGGAATAAAATATATCATTCGACTTTTCAGAAGATTTTTCTTTAAAAACTTAACTAAATTCATATTAAAACCTGGGAAATCTACAAAGATTACTATGTCAGGTTTTTTTTCGATCGCAAACTTTAAAATTTTTGATCGAGTTTTCATTAATTCAGGAATAACTTTCATTCCATCAAGTATACCTGTAACTGAAACATTCTCGTAAGAAAACAGAATCTCAACTCCAGCAGAATCCATGTACGGACCACCCATACCAGAAAACATTATTTGAGGATACTGCTCTGAAATTGAACTGACCAATCTAGAAGCGTGAAGATCTCCAGATGCCTCACCAGCTATAATCATTATCCTGGAGGGAGTTGATTTCATTTCTTGAGATTTTCCGAAAGACCGTAAATTTTAATTCCTGCCATTTCAGAATTGTTCATTACTTCATCATAATCTGTAACTAAAGTGCCATTCGCTTGAATAACAAGCGCTGAAGCAGAAATTTTTTTCAAAACATCAATTGTATCTAACCCAATTACAGGAAGATCGTAACGAGGATCTTGACTAGGACGAGAAACCTTACAAATAACGCTTCCCTCGACTCCTAATTCATGCGACCTGTATAGAGTAGCATCTGTCCCTTCAATCCCTTCAACAGCAATGACAACTCCATTTTTAAAAACTACTGTTTGTCCAATATCTAAATCGGCAATTTTTCGAGTTATTTGATAATAATTTCTGAATTCTGAAATATCTTCTTCGTCAATTTCAATTTGATTTAAAGAACCTTCTTGAGCAACTATCGATTTTAAAAATCTTAACTGAGAAATAACTTTCAAACCATTAGTTTCTATGAAATCGATTACTTGATTCATTATACTCACATCATTTAGACGACCTGCATTTTTTAAAATCTTTCTTGCATGTTCATCAAATTCATGAATAGAAGTGAAAATTATTTTTTTATCTACCTTACCGGCAAATCCAATATTTTTAACTCCTTGAGTTTTTAAGTAGTCTATTATCTCCATTGGTTTACCAATAGGGCAAAAGACTGAGTTGTCTGTAATATTTTTCAGCAAACTGAAAGAATTCTCTGTTAATCCAACACTAACAACAGTAAACCCTTCCTTCTTAGCAGACCTAACAAATTCCAAAGGAAGAACTCCGTCTCCAGCTATCAAACCTACCCGTTCAGTTAAATCGTTCATATGTTCTCAAATTAAGAAGAAACGGGGGAAGGAATATCCAATATTTCAAGAATCTGAAGTGCTACTTCTAAAGAAAATAAGTCTAAATGCGGATTTTCTACTACTTTTTTCGCTAAAGCAGAATCTAAAAAATGTCGCAACTCTAGTTTCAAAGGATTATCCTTATGGACGAATAATCTCTCTAATTCAGATTGTTCCCTATATTTAAGATCTTCTCTTGAAAGCTGATGTTCACTTGATGCCTTTCTTTGAATACGTAATTCTTGGTCACCATAATCAAGAGTTATATAAGCATCTGGTTGAGATATTGAAAGAGTACGAATTTTACTCTGTGTTACCCTACTTGCAATTAAATTTGCAACACAGCCATTTTCAAAAACGATTTGAACATTGGCAATATCATCTCTTTGACTTTGAATGGATGAACCAACTGCAGACAATGAAACTACCTTCTCATTCATAAGCCTAAGAACTATATCAAGATCATGAATCATCAAATCAAGCACAACTCCATCATCTCTAACACGTTCAGTAAAAGGTCCCATTCTGCGACACTCTATAAGGGAAGGATTAGTTACAATATTTTTCAATTCTTGTACAGCTCCATTAAATCTCTCAACATGACCGATATGCAAAACAAGTTTATTCTTTTTCGCAATTTCAAATAATTCTTTAGACTGTTCTAGAGTATTAGCAATAGGTTTTTCAACAAGAACATGAATTCCATTTTGGAGAAAAAATCTAGACACAGAAAAGTGATGCCGAGTTGGAACCGCAATTGTAACTGCATCAACTGAACCCAACATATCTTCTGGGCTCTCAAAAAAAACAGTGCCATATTTATCTGCAATAGATTTCGCTCTTTTCTCATCTAAATCACAGACTGCAACTATCTCATAATCTAAAAGCTCAGATAGAGCCGCCACATGATAACTTCCCATATGACCAACTCCAACTACTCCCACTCTTAATTGCCCTGACATTTTCTACACCTCATAAATCTTAAATAGTACCTTGATAAATACCACGCTCGGAACTCCTAACAAAATCAATAACAATTTTTATCTCTCTATCAAGTTTAAAATCATTTTCGATTTTCACACACGAATCATTTAAAGTTTCCTTAGAATTAAATAAAACCTTATATACTGACTTGAGATCATTTCTTACTTTAGATGAAATCCCTCTTCGTTTCATTCCTATAACATTTAAACCTCTTACTCGAACGGGATTTGAGTCTATCATAGTAAATGGAGGAATATCTTTTTTCACAGCACTATGTGCACCAATAAAAGAACTCTCACCTATACGTGTAAACTGATGAAACCCTACATAAGCTGAAACAAAGACATCATCTTGAATACTTGTATGACCACCACACGCACTAAAACTAGCAAAAATCACACGATTTGAAATTTTACAATCATGACCAACATGAACCCCATTCATTAAATAACAATCTTCACCTATCAAAGTAGAATTCTGATAATCCATAGAACGGTGAACTGTAACGAACTCTCGAATGACAGTCCGTTTTCCAATTACTAAATCTCCTGTTTCTTGATTTAGGGATAAAACTTGGGGTTCACAACCTAAAACAACACCCGGAAATATTCTACATTCTTCATTAACGATTGTTGGCCCTTGTATAACAACATTACTACCTACTGAAACTCCATCTTTAATAACAACATCCTTCCCAATCACAGAACCCGAACCTATTTGCACATTATCACCTATAAGTGCACTTTGATGTATCTCTACTGTTTTATGAATTTCATTCACTTTTTTATCTCGTAACAAATGCTGAAATAACAGCCTCAGCAGCTACTTCCTTATCGACGGTTGCGACACCAGACATTTTAAAAAAATTACTTCTTGATTTTAACATTCTTACTTCTAATGAAAGACAATCACCAGGAACTACAGCTCTCTTAAACTTTGCTTTCTCAATTGTAGTAAAAAAAAACGGATCCCCTTTTTCTAAAATTTTCGAATAAAAAAGATAGACAACACCTGTCTGCGCGAGAGCTTCTAAAACTAAGACTCCAGGCATAATTGGTCTTTCCGGAAAATGTCCCTTAAAAAAATCAAGGGAAAGATTGATATCTTTTTCTCCTAAGATTAAAGGAATGTCATTATCAATAGAAACAATTCTATCTACGAGCAAAAATGGATCTCTATGTGGAATAAGTTCCTTAATACCATCTATTTCAATCATCTTTCCCCTCATTTTTATCGAAGGAAGCTAACTTCTTAAAAAAACCTGGCAATCTTCTAAGCAATGACAAGTTTCTCTTTGCAATTCCTATTTCTTCGGCAGGAAAACCAAAATAAGTTTTCCCTGATTTAAGGTTTTTTGAAGCTGCACTTTTTGCGGCCATCTTTACATTATCTTCAATTTCGACATGTTCTATAGAACCTGACTGACCTCCAAAATAGACGTTTTTGCCAATCTTCACACTACCCGCAATACCAACTTGCGATGCTAAGAGACAATTCTCTCCAACAAAAACATTATGTGCGATCTGGACCTGATTATCTATCTTGGTTCCTGAGCAAATCCTAGTCTCTTCTATTGTACCCCTATCAATAGTACTATTAGCTCCAATTTCTACATCATCCTCTACTACAACTACTCCAGTTTGAGGAAATTTAAGATGGTCACCTGACTCTTCTTGTACGTATCCAAAACCATCACAACCAATAACAACTCCTGCATGTAAAATAACCCTAGAACCTATTACGATATTTGAATAAAGGACTACATTCGGAAAAATTCTACAATCCTCTCCAATACTTACTCCCTCTCCTATCTTTGTACCAGCAGAAATCTGACTTCTATCTCCGATAGAAACATCGTCTTCTATAACAACATAAGGTCCAATTGAAATATCTTTCCCTAATTTTACGTTTTTTCCATATAAAGAAGTTTCATCTAAGCCTATTTTCAAATCTTTATCTGGTCGAAAAAGAGGAATTATTTTAGCAAAATCTAATTTTGGATTCCCCGAAATAATAGAGGGACGATCAGATTCAATTTCGGGAGGTATGATTAAGGCTCCAGCAGAACATTCCTTAAGATTTTTTTCTGAAGAGACAAAACTTAGTTCTTTAGAACTTGCACTTTTGTAATCGGCTATATCTGAAACATCAAAATTACCATCGCCTATCAAATTGCCACTTATGAATCCAGCTATTTTGGAAAGTCTCATAAGGCCTACTATTTTAAAGAATCAAATCTCTGAATGACTTTATTAGTCAGATCAATAGAACTATTTCTATATAGAACAAGTGTAGAACTATCTATAACTAAATCAAATTTTTGCTCTTTAGCAACTGTACTAGATATTTTTCTAATTGTTCTAACTATTCTACTGAGCACCTTTCTCTTTTCGCGTTCTAAATCTCTTTTCTTTTCGCGAAAGAACAATCTTAATTCATCTCTTTTTCTAAGTAATTTCCTTTGCAAATCGAGCACCTCTTTTCTTTTTTCATCCCTCTTCTTTTTTCTCCAAATAGCAGCTTTTTGATTAAATTCATCTTGAAACTTCTTAACCTTCATCATTTTGTTCTGCAAGTCTTTTCTTTTAGACTTAATTAAGTTATCTAGTTTTCTTGCTTTCTGTTCTAATTTACTACGTGCATTTAGTGCTGGTTTAGAATTTCGAAGGACTTTCTGAACATCAACAACACCAAATTTTGCTGCAAAAACTGAATAACTGGAGAGCAGTAGAAATAATATTAAAACTAATAGTTTCATTTCATCCCTATAGATTATTTAAAATCCTACACCTAATTGAACATGCGATTCTCTGCTTCGTTCTCCTGACTTTGGATCAAGCTTATATCCCATATCAACTTTCATTGGTCCAAGTGGTGTGACAAAACTTAATCCAACTCCAGCTGAATAACGAAGGTCGCCTAAATCAAAAGCATTATGCCGTTCCCAAACATTTCCGGCATCAGTAAACAAAGAAATACTAGTTGGACCAATAAAAGGATGTCTAAGTTCAAGAGAAAGAACGGCAGCAGACAAACCCCCAATAACATTTCCTTGTGAATCTTTAGGTCCTAAATCATCAGAACGGAATCCTCTTACACCCTTACCATAACCTTTAGAGTATAAACGACGATACCCTGGAACTTTTCCACTAAATGTATCTACATATCTCAAATTAACATGGGTCTTCAGAACTAATTTTTTTAGAGATCTAATACGCAAATCTTGACCGATACTTTTGAAATATTGCAATTCATTCTCAAATGAAAACATGTCTATATCTGCACCGAGGAATCCACCTGATATAGCAGGAACCAATCTAAAATAAATGCCCTCTGTTGGCATTCCTTTTGAATCCCTACTGTCATATTGAAGCCATGGGGTTAATCTACTTTCTAAACGAGTTTTATTTTCTATATCAAGGATATCTTGATGAGTATTTACTTTTGCGTTTGTAATTTTAGTTGCTGAGAATTCATAAGATAAATATACATTCATGAATTCAAAGATTTCTTTACCTACCCCAATACGACCGCCTTCCCTACGACTATCAAAAGAATCAAATTCTTGATCTTCAAAAAACAAATCTCCACCAAGTGAAAATCCCTTGTCCATAAAATCAGGGTCAGTCAATGTACCTACAAAATCAGTATCTTGTTTTGTAATTGAACCTTTAAAACTAGTACTATATCCCCTACCATATAAATTATTTTCTCTTACTTGACCCATAAGACCAGCGCCTGACTCACTGCTTAAAGTCATACCCCCTGTAATCGAACCAGTTGGTTGTTCTTTAACCTTTACATTTATATCCATTAAATTTTCTTTGCCTTGAACGTCTTCTTCCTTCACTGACATTTTACTAAAAAATCCAAGACGCCCTATTCTCTTTCTCGTGATAGCGAGAGCCTTAGAATTATACAAACCTCCTTCAACAACTTTTATATTCCTTCGAATAACATTATCGCGGGTCCTTGTATTTCCTTCTATTTTAATATTTCTAATATATACTCTATTTCTTGTATCGATTTTGATTGTCAAATCTACTTTTTGGCTATTTTCGTCTAAATCTATCATAGGTTTTACGGTTGCATATGCATATCCAAACTCACTATAGCGACTTCTAATATTTCGGATATCTGAACGGAGAATTGAACGATCAAAGATGTCACCCTCATACATCTTCAATTGCTTCACCAATTCATTTTTCGGGATTATTTTTTCTCCTCCAAGAATGTTAATTTTATTAATGGAGTAGATTTTTCCTTCTGTGATAGGAATTATTATCGATAATTTATTCCTATCGACATCTTTTTTAATTATAGGCTGACCAATCTGAACTTTAATAAAACCATTTTTTTGATAATGTGAATCTAATTTCATGAGATCTCTTTGAAGGATTTCTTTAGTATAAATTCCAGAATCAGTAAAAAACGAAAACAGACCTTCCTCATTCAAATCAATCACACGTAATAATTTTCTTTTCGAAAATGCACTATTCCCCTGAAACCTGATAGATTTTACTCTTACACTATCACCTTCATCTATATTTAAAGTTATCTTTATTTTATTATTATTCTGAGACTTTAAAATGGCTTCTACTTTTGCAAAAAAATAACCTTTTTCTTCATATAGTTTTCTTACATTTTGCAAAGTATTGTTTAGTGTGGATTTATTAACGATAGTCTGTGTCTTAATAGTAAGGAATTCTCTTATGTCATCACTAGAAACTTGAGAATTTCCTGTAATAACAATAGAAGTGATTGTCGGTTTTTCTGTAACTCTATATATTACTCTTAACCCGCCCTCGAAAGACTTAACTTCTACTTTTACATCACGAAAAAAACCGAGTGAAAAGATTTTTCGAACATCTGTTCTTGTCTGCTTTACAAGTTCATTATTTTTGTAACTATTGCCGATCTTTAAACCTAAATGGAAAAAAATTGTTGACCTGTCTACTCTATTATTTCCCTCTATCTCTATAGCTTTAATGGTAATAGCAGGTGAACTTGTTTTGGCGTGAACAAAAAACGACGTAAGAGCAATGAAAAATAGAAGTATAAAAATATTAACTAAAGCTCTCACGGAAAAAAACATGACCCCCTCCTGAGGGCTTTAATAAAAAAAGTAAAAACTCTTAATTAAGCATCCTGCGCACTGAATACTTCTGAAGTCTCTTTAGCCTCAAAAATCAATTCATCTCCTGCCAATTTGACTAAGACAGTCCCTCCATCAGTGAATTTACCTCGCAAGAACTCTTCACTCAAAGTATCCTCTATATGTTTCTGAATAACTCTCCTGAGTGGTCTTGCTCCATATGCAGGATCAAAACCTTCTTTTGCAACCCAAGATCGTGCTTCGTCTGACAATTCTATAGATAAATTTTTATCTTTTAAAGTCTTATTCATTTTTGCAATTTCAATATCAACTATTTTTGTTATATCCTCATGCGAGAGGGTTCTAAATGTTGCAACCTCATCTATACGATTCAAAAATTCAGGGTTAAATGTTCTCTTTAACTCGTCCCTAATTCTATCTTTCATTTTATCAAAATTATTTACCAGATCATTTTTTTGAAATCCTACAGCAGAACCCTTTTCAATTGTTCTTGCAGCAATATTTGATGTCATAATTATTATAGTATTTTTGAAATCTACCTGACGTCCATAACTATCTGTCAAAGTACCATCTTCCATAACTTGAAGCAAAATATTGTATATGTCAGGATGAGCCTTCTCTATTTCATCTAGGAGAACCACAGAATAAGGCTTTCTTCTCACTTGCTCTGTAAAATGACCACCCTCCTCATAACCGACATACCCAGGAGGTGCACCAGTCAAACGGGAAACATTAAAACGCTCCATGTATTCACTCATATCGATTCGAATTAGAGCATTTCTATCTCCAAACATAAAATCTGCTAAAACTCTCGCCATTTCAGTCTTTCCAACTCCAGTAGGACCTAAAAAGAGAAAACTTCCAATCGGCCTAGTAGGACTTTTAAGACCGGATCGAGCACGTCGAACGGCTTTTGTAAGTAAACGGGTAGCTTCTTCCTGACCTATAATTTTTTCGTTTAATTCCTCTTCCATTCTCAAAAGACGATTATTTTCTACTTCTTCAATTCTCTGCAAAGGAATACCAGTCATACGACTAACTACATAGGCAACATCATCTTCTGTTACCAAAGGCTCATCATCGGTCTTTTCTTTTTCCCAATCAGACTTCATCTGATCTAAGAGATTCCTATCTCTTTCTTCCTGGTCTCTCAGTTCAACTGCTTTCTCAAAATCTTGATTTTCTATCATATTTTTCTTAATTCGTACTGTTTCTTCAATATTTTTTTGCATCTCTTTAATATCATTAGGAAAAGTTTCTCTTTCAATTCTAACTTTGCTGCAGGCTTCGTCAATCAAATCTATTGCCTTGTCTGGAAGAAATCTATCAGAAACATATTGAGAGGAAAGTTTTACAGCTGCCTCTATCGCATCACTTTCTAAACGAGTTTTATGATGATCTTCATACCTTTCTTTTAAACCATTTAGAATACTTATTGTATCCTCAATTGAAGGTGGATCAACCATAATACTCTGGAATCGTCTCTCCAAAGCTCCATTCTTTTCTATATATTTCCTATATTCATCTATCGTAGTAGCACCAATACATTGCACTTCACCACGGCTCAGAGCTGGTTTCAACATGTTAGAAGCATCAATAGAACCCTCTGCAGCACCCGCACCAACTAATGTATGTAATTCATCAATAAAAATAATAATTTGAGGATTCTGCTTAATTTCTTTCATAATAGCTTTTAGTCTTGCCTCAAACTGTCCTCTATACTTAGTCCCCGCAACTAAAGCACCTAAATCTAACTGTATAACTCTTTTATCGAATAAAATTTGAGGTACATCGCGAGAAAATATTAATTGAGCAAGTCCTTCAACAATAGCTGTTTTTCCTACTCCTGGTTCGCCTATTAGAACTGGGTTATTCTTAGTTCTTCTAGCCAAAATCTGAACTAATCTTTCAGTTTCAGTTTCTCTTCCAATAACTGGATCTAGTTTGCCTTCCTGTGCAAGTACAGTAAGGTCTCTGCCAAATTCATCTAGAGACGGAGTCTTACTTTTTTCCCTAGTTCTGCCACTAACTGGCTCTCTAAGTAAATTAACTGTCTGTTCTCTTGTCTCCTGTAAGTTTATACCTAAACTAGAAAGAACTTTTGCAGCTAATCCATCCTTTTCTCGAACAATCCCAAGCAAAAGATGCTCAGTACCGATGTAATTATGACCCATTAAACGAGCTTCCTCTACTGCGTATTCAAGTACTTTTTTTGCTTTAGGTGTAAATGGGATATCGCCTTCAACCGGCGTATCAACACTTTTAGGAAGATTTCTCTCAAGCTCAACACGTAATTGCTTAGGGTCAATACCCAATTTTTGAAGTACGGCTATAGCAATACCTCCTCCATCTTTTAACAAACCAAGCAAAATATGCTCAGTACCAAGATATTCATGTCTATATCTTTCGGCCTCTTCTCTAGCTAAAATTACTACCTTACGGGCACGCTCAGTAAATCTTTTAAACATTTGGCCCTCCTAATCATTATTCATTAATCAAACCATCTACTATATGCACTTTTTTATCCATACGTTCTGATAATACACTATTATGCGTCACGATCAAAAACGTTTGGCGTGTTTTAGAATTTATTTCTTTTAACAATTCATAAATCCTATTTGTATTCGAAGAGTCTAAATTACCTGTTGGTTCATCCGCAAGAACAATCTGAGGTTCATTAGCAAGAGCTCTCGCAATAGCAACTCTTTGTTGCTCTCCTCCAGATAATTCTGAAGGTCTATGATTCATTCTCTCACTCATATCTAAATCTAATAATAATTTTTGAGCTTTTTCTCTAGAAGTGATTCGGGATTTTCCTCCAACTAAAATTGGAATCATTACATTCTCAAGTGCTGTAAATTCCGGAAGCAGAAAATGAAATTGAAAAACAAAACCGATCATTTCATTACGAATCTTCGCCAAAAAGAAATCTCTCTCATTTTCAATAGATCTCCCATTTAAAATTATTTCTCCAGAAGAAGGTTTATCTAAAGTGCCTAAAAGATGTAATAAAGTTGATTTTCCAGCACCCGAAGGTCCAGTAATAGCTACCATCTCCCCCTCATTTATTTCAAAACTAATGCCTTTTAGGATATCAACTCGGTTTTTTCCAACTTTGAAACTTTTCTTTAGATCTTTAACTTTCAAAATCATTTCAATATTCCAAATTTAAGTTTTCTAATTGTAAGAGGATTCAAATACAAAAAATTAACCAAATCTCAACTCATCAATTGGGTCTATTGAAGAAGCCCGCCAAGCTGGATAAACAGTCGCAACTAAGCTAACCAAAATAGACAAAATAGAAATTATTGTTACCTCAAAAAACTGGATTTCAATAGGAAGTTTATCTATATGATAAATGCTCGCAGGTAAAATTTCGAATCCAAAAAACTTTTCAAGAAAAGATTCTACAAAATGTAAATTCCATCCCAACAACAAACCTAAAAAAATTCCTATCATAGTACCTATAAAACCAATAAATGCTCCTTGGAAAAAAAACAATCTTAAAATAAAACCCTTAGTAGCACCCATAGACTTTAAAATAGCAATATCTTTTCCTTTCTCCATAACTACCATTACAAGGGAACCAGCAATATTAAAAGCAGCGACGATAACAACTAACATAAGCAGAATAGTCATCGTAGTTTTTTCGGTTTTAAGAGCTGAAAACAGATTTTGATTCATTGTCTGCCAAGAGCGCACTTCATATAAACCTCCTAACCTACTCTTTATTCTCTTTGAAATTTTTTCAGAAAGAAAAATGTCACCCACCCGAACATGCAAACCTGAAACATAATTTCCTAATCCAAAAAACTCTTGAGCACCCTGAAGAGAAATAAAAGAAAGACCTACATCATATTGATAAAATCCACTCTTGAAAATACCTGCAACAACGAAATCGTTAGTTCTAGGAATTAATCCCATGGGAGTGACTTTTCCTATAGGACTAATCATCTTAACAGTATCTCCTGGCTCTAACGCCAACTTAGAGGCCAATTCACTTCCTAGGATTACACCTCTTTTATTCTTTTTTTTTAGATCTCTAATTTTATTCAATGTACTTAAAGGCATAATTTCAGCAAAATCTTTTTTGCTAGATTTATTTATACTTATTCCCTTCACAACTGCACCTATAACTCTACCTCTGGATGAAAACATCACTTGCCCATATATAAAAGGAGAGGAAGATATTACTTCTTGATCAAGATTGATTTTTCTTGAAAGTTCTCTCCATTTCAAAATTCCTTGACTTCCAAGACTAGAAACTACTATATGACTCTGCATCCCTAAAATTTTTCTCCTAAGTTCTTTTTCAAATCCTGTCATAACTCCAACAACAACTATAAGAGCCATGACACCAAGGCCTATTCCAAGAACAGAAATTAATGTTGTCACGGAAACAAAAGAAGAATTACTTTTTGATAACAAATGACGTATCCCTATGAACACCTCTGAAAAGAACATCATTTACCCTCTGTTCTTTCTTAATAATGGGAAAAAAATTACATCACGTATAGAAGGAGAATCAGTAAGAAGCATCACCAGCCGATCTATTCCTATTCCCTCGCCTGCAGTAGGTGGCAACCCATATTCCAAGGCTATAAGATAATCTAAATCTACTTCATGGTTTGTTGCTTCATCGGTTTCATCAGCCTTGAGTTGTTCCTCAAATCTGACTCTTTGTTCATCAGGATCATTCAACTCAGTATATGCATTTGCTATTTCACGGCCTGCTATAAATAGTTCAAAACGTTCTACAATCTCAGGATTACTTTCGAGAGATTTTGACAAAGGAGAAAGTTCCTTTGGAAAATCATAAACAAAGGTAGGTTGTATAAGTTTAGGTACAACTATCTGATCAAAAATAAGTTCTAGGATTTCTACATGAGTCGCCAAGTCCAACTGTGAAGACATACTTGCATGAGAAAGGCTAGAAGCAAACTTTTTGGCAAACTCTAAATCAGAAAGAACTTCTCTAGGGGCAGAACCTATTTCGACTATAGATTCATGCCATTTATATCTTGCCCATCCTTTTGCGAAAGACAATTCTATCTCACCAAATTTAACTTCTGTTTTTCCCTTTAATTTCTTGCATACTTCAGAAATCATAACTTCTGTCATTTCCATTAGTTCATTATAGTCAGCATAAGCCTTATAAAATTCTATCATAGTAAATTCAGGATTATGTTGAGTAGAAATACCTTCGTTTCGGAAATTTCTATTAATTTCGTAAACGCGGTCGATACCTCCAACAACCAAGCGTTTCAAATAAAGCTCAGGAGCAACGCGAAGATAGAGCGGCATTTCAAGAGTGTTATGGTATGTTTTAAAAGGTCTTGCAGTAGCTCCCCCAGCAATTGCATGCATCATTGGTGTTTCTACTTCTATAAATCCTCGACAGTCAAGAAAATCTCTCATTAACTTAATTAACTCAGTTCTTGTTTCAAAGACTTTCATAGAATCGGGATTCGCGATCAAATCTAAATATCTTTGTCTGTACCTCGATTCAACATTTTGTAGACCATGCCATTTTTCGGGCAGTGGTCGTAAATTTTTAGTCAGCAACTTAACCTTTCTAACCCAAACAGAAAGTTCTCCAGTTTTGGTTTTAAAAATCCCACCTTCAATACCTGCTATATCTCCAATATCTAGCCCTTTCGCTTTCTCAAAACCTTCTTCTCCCAAATCTTTTTGCCTTACAAAAAGTTGAATCTGACCTGTACCATCTCTTAAATCCATGAAAATGACTTTCCCCTGCAATCTTTTCGCCATAATGCGTCCAGCAACGGTATAACTATTTTCTTTCTCTTCCTCTAATTCCTCTTTTGACAAGGAAGAAAATTTTTCCAAAATCTCTCTTATCTGGTGTGAAACTGCAAATCTATTTGCGTATGGGTTTACACCCTCTGAGCGAATTTCTTGAAGTTTATTTCTTCTTTGAGAAATTAAAAGGTTCTCTTCCTTTAATTCATCGGAAACTTCTTTATTATTTTCAGTTTTAGAATCTTCAAGATCATCTTTCATAAATGCATCGCCTTTTATAAAATTAAGTATTAAGTATCAATAAGAGTTCTCAAATAAGCGTCTAAGAAAATATCTATTTTGCCGTCTAAAACAGCATCTACATTCGAAAACTCGGTATTTGTTCTATGATCTTTAACCATACGATATGGATGTAAAATATACGAACGTATCTGACTTCCAAAAGCTATCGATTTTTTAGAGGCATGAAGAACATCTTTCTTTTCTTGTTGTTTTTGTTTTTCGATTTCATACAATTGAGTTCTTAAAAGTTTCATTGCGGTTGCACGATTCTTGTGTTGACTTCTTTCGTTTTGACATGAGACGACAATACCTGAAGGCAAATGTGTAATCCTGACAGCAGAATCAGTCGTATTCACATGCTGACCACCTGCACCAGAACTTCTAAAAACATCAACTCTTAAATCATTTTCAGATACATCTATAACAACATCATCATTTACTTCCGGGCTCACGTCTACAGACGCAAAAGACGTGTGTCTCCTTGAATTAGAGTCAAAAGGAGAAATTCTAATCAAACGATGCACACCAACTTCTGCTCGTAAATAACCATATGCATATTCACCTTCGATAATCAAAGTAACACTTTTAAACCCAGATTCATCACCAGGAAAAACAGATACTACAGATACGGAAAAATTATTCTCTTCAGACCACCGCGTATACATTCGAGTTAACATACCCGCCCAATCCTGACTTTCAACACCCCCGGCCCCTGCATTAATAGATATTATTCCATTTGAATAATTATCAGGCGAATTCATTATAGAACGGAACTCTTGTCGCTCGACTTCATTTTCAATAGAGAGAAGATTTTGGGAAATTTCTAATAGAATTTTCTCATCCTTACTATGTTCTAACTCCATAATTTCTATGAGTTCTTTTTGGTCGGAAAGACTTGTTCCGATCTTTTTCCATGAATCTAGGACTCTTTGATAAGACGCACGCTTTTTCAATATATTTTGGGCTTTTTCAGAATCATTCCAAAAATCTGATTGTCCAGATATTTCATCTAACTTTTGACATTCAGATTCAACTTTCTCAAGGTCAAAGACGACCCCATAGATCTTGAAGTTTAGATTCTAAAAAATTTATTTTTTTTAAATGTTCTTCCATTTCTCCTCCAAAAGCAGACGAAAAAAGAAAATAACCAAACCAGTCTTATTATACCTCAGAAAATCTAGACCCTATCAAGTTTAAAACGAAGAAGAAACAAACACAGAGAACAAAAATATCACCGTATTTTGAATAAAACGTTTCAGGATTCTTATTTAATTTTATACGACCATTCCAAATCCATCTCTTAAAAAGTTCACTTTTAACCAATATTTCACCCTTTTCATCAATTACAGCGCTTATACCAGTATTTGCTACTCGTACTAATGGGGTGCGCATTTCTATTGCTCTAAAAATTGCCATAGATAAATGTTGTTCTGAAGCCGCAGTTCTTCCAAACCAAGCGTCATTTGTCACATTCACTATAAAATCTACTTCTTTGAATTTTCTAACAACTCTTGGGAAAATAATCTCATAGCAAATCAAAGTTGAAAACTTATTTTTTCCTATTTCAAAAATAGTCTTTTTATTACCTGTTTTAAATTGTCCAATAACAGGCACAAGCTTATTAACAAAAAATAAATAATCTTTGAACGGTACATACTCGCCAAAAGGCACTAAATGTTTTTTGTCATACCTTGCAATTTTAGTTCCTGAGGAATCAAATAAGAAAACTGAATTATATAACTCTTTATTATCATCATTAGGAGAATGTCCTAAAGCTCCAAACAATAAATAAGTTTTCTTTAAAACAACAAGTTTCTTTATCCATTCTGTCCAATTAGATTTGTCTCTTAAGACTAGAGGCAGTGAAGCCTCTGGCCAAATAATTAGTTTTCTTTTCTTATTTGAGACACTCATCTTTTTATTAACAAATTTTGTTTGAATTTCTAGAACATTTTTAATGTATCCAATGTATTTTTTAGACCATTTCATTTCAGGTGTTATATTAGGTTGAACTATCCCAATTTCTTGAATTTTTGTCTTTCCTGAGACAAAATTAGGACTAATTTTAAAATATCCATAACTGAAAATAAGAGCAGTAATTAATACTAAAAAAAGCCCTTCCCAGCGAACTAAACTATTTGGACTAATAAAAAAATTAAACAAAACATAATTAACTAAAATTATAAAAAACGATATGCCATAAATACCAGTTAAGTCAGCTATTTGTATTATATATTGCATCTCAAACTGACTATATCCTACTAAAATCCAAGGAAAACCAGTAAATAAATGAGCACGGATAAACTCTAAAGATACCCATATAGATGGAACACTAAGAAAAACTAATGATTTGAACTTATAAGAAAAACGAACAAAAAAGAATGAAAAAAAAGCAAAATAAAGTGCCATATAGAGTACAAGCAGAAAAGTCACGAAATAAGAGAGAAAAGGATGCAACCCACCATAGGAAATCATCGTATTTTTCACCCAATGTACACTAAGACTATAAGCAACGACACCAGATAAGAGCCCTAAACGGAAAGCCTGATGTGGACTTTTTCTGTATATAGAAAAAAACAGAGGAACTAAAAAACAAAATGACAACTGACTGAATTTAAAAGGTGGAAAAGACAAAGAAAATAAAATACCAGAAAAAATTGAAAGAACTATACTTCTTGAACCGGAAATAATCTCTATAAATTTATACATATTATTTAGCTAAACCAGAAAGTGACTTTGATTCTCCTAAATGATCACGAATTGCATTTACTAGTTGAGAGTTAATCCCTTCTACTTGCAATAGTTCCTCATCAGTAGCAGAAGAAACTCCCATAACTCCACTAAATTTTTTTATCAAAGCTCTTCTTTTCTTTGGCCCTAAACCTTTGACATCGTTTAAACTATTTTTGAAATTTTTTCTCTTTCTTTCTTTACGATGATATGTAATTGCAAATCTATGAACTTCATCCCTGATTCTTTGAATAAGATGTTTTTCATCACTATCATTATCTAGTTTTATGGGGGATTTTTCTTCTGGAATAAATATTACATCACTATCTGTTCTATTATCAGAACCTCTTGCCTTAGAAATAGAACAAGCACTTATAGAAGAGGCTAAATTTAATTTTTTCAAAACTTCTAAAGCTGCATTAAGCTGACCTTTCCCCCCATCAATCAATAACAAATCGGGTAATAATTTACCTTCATTTTTCAATCTTTTTAAACGTCTATAAACAATTTCTTTTATTGACAAGAAATCATCAGGCTTATTCATTGGATACCTTATTCTATATCTCCGATAATCATCATGAAATGGCAGTCCATTTTTAAAAGCGATACTTGCACCGACTATTGAATTTCCTTGTAAATTTGAAACATCAAACGCTTCTATCCGTTCAGGATATTTTTTTAATTTTAACTTTGATTTAATTTTTGCCAACGTATTTCTCAAAAGACATTCTTCATTTTCTTTAGCTTCTATTTCTTCTAAAGCATTTAAACACGCCATTTTAAGTAATTTGTACTTTGTTCCCTTTTTAGGTATCTGAATTTCTACCCTCTTACCTTTTCTAAGAGAAAGCCATTTGGAAAGAATATTCATATCTTCAGGGACATCAGATAACAGGATTTCCTGTGGAATTAGATTTTGCTTGTTGTAATACTGTTTAACAAAACCTGAAATTAATTCTTTCTTAGAAATTTGATTTTGTACTTTGAATGAAAAATTTTGATCACCTAGCAATCGACCTCCTCTCACATAGAAGATACGAAAAGAAGCACGATTAGACTTCTCATGAAAACCAATTATGTCTTGATCACAATTTTTAGAATACAAAACCTTATGATTTTGGAGGACATACTCTATACTTTTTAAATTATCGCGAATGCTTGCTGCTTTTTCAAATCTCATTTCTTCAGAACATACTTCCATTTCTTCACGCAATCTTTTTATCAATTCACGATCTTTTCCTTTCAGGAAATCGATTGTGTTCTTTACACAAGTATCATATTCGACTTTAGTTTGAAGTCCATCACATGGCCCAAAACAACTTTTCATTTGAAAATAAATACATCTTTCTGATGTTTTATCTTCTATTCCTCCAGTACATGATCTTATATAAAAAGTTTTTTGCAAAAATTTAACTGTTCTCTTCAAACTACTGGTAGAGGGAAATGGACCAAAGTAAAGATTCTTGTCATCTAAAACTCTTCTGACGATCATTAAACGAGGAAAATCTTCTGATGTTGTAAATTTAAGATAAGGAAAACTTTTGCCATCTCTTAATTGTATATTATATAGGGGCTTATACTCTTTTATGAAATTATTTTCTAAAACTAGAGCTTCGACATCATCAAAAGTTACTATATAGGAAATTTCCGTAATATCTTTAACCATTTTTGAAATCCATGGACTCCGTCCATGATTACTTGAAAAATAACTTCTTACCCTAGATCTTAATTTTGAGGCTTTTCCAATATACAGGACCTTTCCTTCAGAATTTCTGAAGATATAAATCCCTGGCTTTAAGGGCAACAACTTAAATGAATCTCTATTTGAAGTAGAAAAGATTACAAACTTAGTTTCTTTGAAATTCAAAGTATTCATAGAACTAAACCTTAATTCCTAATTGTTTCTTTTCATAACTAAAAATCTTGTCTCTTAAAAGAGCAGCATTTTCAAAATCTAATTTTTTAGCAGCCTCTCTCATTTGTAAGCGTAATTTTTCTAAGTCAAGTTTGTCTTGTTCTGTAAAATATTCTATTTCTTTTTCAGATTCTATTTCACTCAAATTCTGTCTTACTTCAATTCTATCTTCACTGCTTAGCAGAGGATCTAATCTTTTTTCTATCGATTTAGGAATAATTCCTTTTTCCTTATTAAAACTAAACTGTAAATCTCTTCGTCTATCCATCTCTTCTATAGCACTGCTCATACTCCTTGTCATTTTGTCAGCATACATAATAACTCTTCCATTCAAATGTCTAGCGGCTCTACCTGCAGTTTGTATAAGAGCAGTTTCTGATCTTAAAAAACCTTCTTTATCTGCATCAAAAATTGCAACTAATGCTACTTCTGGCAAATCAAGTCCCTCTCGAAGCAAATTTATTCCAATTAGAATATCAAATTCACCTGCTCTAAAATCTCTTATAATACTAACTCTCTCGACTGCATCTATATCACTATGTAAATATCTGACTCTTAATCCGATATCATCGTAATACTCTGTCAGATCTTCAGAAAATCTTTTAGTAAGGGTAGTTGCTAAAACTCTGTCTCCCTGAGAAACAACTTTCTTGACCTCAGAAATAAGATCATCTACCTGTGTTTTAGCAGAACGAACTTCAACAATCGGATCAATTAATCCTGTTGGTCTAATAATTTGTTCAACAACGACATTACTACTATTAGAAACTTCATAATCACTTGGAGTAGCCGAGACATACAAAACTTCTGTTAATTCGGCCTCAAACTCATCAAATTTAAGAGGCCTATTATCTAATGCTGATGGAAGTCTAAATCCGTGTGACACTAAAGTTTCTTTTCGAGATCTATCGCCATTATACATTGCACGAAACTGAGGAAGAGTTTGGTGGCTCTCATCTATAATAATTAAAGGTTCATGCTTAAAGTATGAAAACAAAGTAGAAGGTTGCTCACCTTCTTCTCGACCATCAAGATGTCGACTGTAATTTTCAATCCCATGGCAAAAACCAACTTCTTTCAACATTTCCAAATCTTCTCGTGTTCTGTCACTAATACGTTTTCCTTCAAGGAATTTATCCTCTTTTTCTAAAAAATTTATTTGCTCATACATTTCTTCCTCTATTTTATTAACAGCTATATTTAGCCTCTCATCCGGAGTTATATAATGGCTATTTGGATACAACTCTATATAATTAATTTCTTCACTCTTAGACCTTCTTAAATGATCGATTTTAGAAATTTTATCAATTTCATCTCCAAAAAGTTCAATTCGGACAATATAATCATCTATATGGGGAAGATGTATTTCTATGACATCTCCTCTTACTCGAAAAGTTGAACGTAAAAGTTCTAGATCATCTCTTTTATATTGTATTCTTACTAGATCTTTTAGAAATTCTTGACGATTAATACTCATTCCTTTCTCTAACTTCAAATGCAAATCAGTAAAATCAGAAGGATGACCTAAACCATAAATAGAACTAACACTAGCGACTATCAATACGTCTTTTCTTGTTAGTGCCGAGAGGGTTGCAGAATGTCTAAGTCTATCAAGTTCATCGTTAATAGATGCATCCTTTTCAATAAAAGTATTAGTGGTAGGGACATAAGCCTCTGGTTGGTAATAATCATAATAACTAACAAAGAATTCTACTGCATTCTTAGGGAAAAAATCTCGAAACTCATTATAAAGTTGAGC
>CAZLCI010000034.1:0-21027 GCA_964558115.1 uncultured Nitrospinaceae bacterium
ATTTCTTTACCATCTCCGGAGTGTATTTACTATATTCCTCTGCTGATTGTGCATCTATATCTAAAACTGGCATTTCAAGATCTACAAGTTCACTTTCAGGAATCAATTCATGGGTGCCAAAAGAAGCTTCTCTGCTGTGATGCCTATCATTTCCACAAAAAAGAAGAGTGGGTACGTTAATATTTTTAAGTTGTTCTTCTGTCGCTCCAATTAAGGGTAAGTTCGAACAAGATATAAATGTTACCATCCATCGAGTCATTATTTCCACAAAATCTTTGGGATTCATTTTCATTAAAATATCTTTGTTTCTAGGATTTTCAGAGATTCTTTCTTCAAAAAAATCAGTTTTGCAAATACCTTCCATTCCTTTTAAGCCTGCAATTTTAATATATTCAGAATAATATCGAACTCCTAAGTTTAAAGTTGCATATGGTCCTGCAGACATTTTCCATAAAAGAAGTCCTGTAACTGCTTTTGGGTATCTTATTGCAAAAGAAACGGAGGTTCTGCATCCTGAAGATGCTCCACCGACTATACAAGGTTGTGCATTAAGTTGTTTGGTTAATTCAAAAAGATCATCTGCCCATTCAATGTATTCAGCGTCTCCTCCGGTTATTCCTATATCAGTTTTCCCGCAATTTCTTCGATCAAATATCAGCACACGATAACCTTTTTCAGATAGTTGAACTGCCATATCACGAATTTCGTCCATAGGCGTTCTTCCTCCAGGCGACAAGGCAATCCAAAGACCTGTTTCCCCTATGATTTCGTAGTGTTGATTTATTCCGCGAATTTTTGCTACAGGCACAATTAACTCCTTTTATTAAAAAAATTTTTATCCAGTAGAATCGAGTTTTTCTCCTTCAATTTGTATCTGTTGTGCTGGAAGGAGAATGAACGCAACAAGGCAAGGACTTGTGCCATTATTTTTCCAATTATGAATCGTTCCCCTCTGAACACATACATCTCCCTCCTTCAGGTGAACGATAACTCCGTCATCTAATTCCATATCTATCTCTCCTTTCATAATAATTACATAGTCAATAGATTGGGTTCGATGCATTCTTGCCGTTACTCCAGGACCGTACTCTGTGATTCTAAATTTTGAACTACAATCTCCAGGAGGACCAGGCTCTATTTTTTTGCCATCGAAATTATTATTTAGATTTGCTGGATAGTCGTCAGTTGCCCATATCCCGTGACCTTGATGATTCGGTCTCATCGATCGAGCGTCACTCATAACCTCATCTATTAAAACGACAGCTTTTCCTTTTTCGTTGTGTCCAGTTACAACTCTTCTAAGAGATAAAGACATAAATTCCTCCTATCAAATTTTATTAGACAATTATAAAGAGTTAATTATAAACGTGGAATACTAAATTGGTATTATTTTAAATACCTAGAAAATAGATAAGGTTAGCTTAATCTGTAAGTCTTTTCATCTTGGGATCTAAGGCATCACGAAGCCAGTCGCCTAGGAGATTCACGCTTAGTACTGTAAGCATGAGAATAACTCCAGGGAAAAAAGCTATCCACCATGCTGTATCGAGAAATTCTCTTCCATGTGCAAGCATACCCCCCCAAGTTGGAGTAGGAGGTGGAACTCCGACACCAAGAAAAGATAGAGCAGATTCGATGATAATCATTCTTCCGAGATATAAAGTGCCTATAACAATAGCGGGAGATAAAACATTAGGTAAAATATGACGGAACATAACTCTAGTTGTACGAGAACCTACAGCTTTTGCTCCTACCACAAACTCGTTTTCTTTTACAGATAGCACAGTTCCTCGTATTACGCGAGCGTAAACAATCCATGTTCTGACTGCAATTGCTAGGATTACATTTTGTAGACTGGGTCCTAGAATTGCAACGATACTCAGTGCGAGGAGAATAAAGGGTATAGCGAGAGCTGAATCTATAATCCTACTAATAATCGTATCTACGATTCCACCAAAATATCCTGCAACCATTCCTAGGGTAACCCCAATACAACCGCTTAAGAATACAGCAGCAATTCCTACGATTAAAGAAACTCGAGATCCCCAAATCACCCTGCTTAAAACGTCTCTTCCTTGTTGATCTGTTCCCAGTAGATAATAATTTCCATTTGCATCGGTGAATCCGGGTGGTTTTAAGTAGCAACATCGTAAGTTTATTTCAAAAGCGTCATTTCCAGTAAATATTGCAGTAAAGAAAGAAGGGAATATTGCCCATAAACAAATAATGATTAAGAAGATTAAACTCATCATTGCAGGTGGACGATTTTTCAAATCCTGCCAAGCAAGCTGTGCATTGGTCGGACCACGTCTATCTTCAAAATCTTCTGTTGGGTTGTTTATTGTTGAAACATTTGATTCAGTAGCCATTATCTCATTCCTAAGAATATGCAATTCTTGGATCTAACCAAGCATAAATAAGATCAACGATTAAATTTATAAAAACAAAAATTGTTGCAAGTAAAGTTACTGCAGCTTGAACAATCGGATAATCTTGGTTGTTAATAGCATCTATAACAAGGAATCCGACTCCAGGCCATGCAAAAATTACTTCTGTAACTACTGTACCACCAAGTAAAACACCAAGTTCTAGGCCAATAAGGGTAACTACTGGAATAGCTGCATTTTTTAAGGCATGACGCATAATCACTATCCATTCAACGATACCTTTAGAGCGTGCAGTGGTAATATATTCACTTCCTAAGACTTCTAACATTCCTGCACGAACGACACGTGTAATACGCGCTGTTTGATATAATCCTGCAGTAAGGGCTGGAAGAACAATATATATAGGACTCTCATATCCCGATGAAGGAAATAAGTCTAGATACACAGAAAAGAAAATGATAAGCATTAGGCCAAGCCAGAAATTAGGCATAGATTGTCCAAACATAGAACCGATAGAACTAACATAATCTATCCAAGTATTCCTGAACGTTGCTGAAAGTACACCCGCAGGTATAGCTACTAAAATCGAAATCACTACTGCCGTTAGTGCAAGATCTATCGTTGCAGGAAAATGCTCAAAGACTAGTTCATGGGCAGGAAGTTCATGACGATAAGAATAACCAAAGTCACCAAAAATAACGCCCTTGCTTCTTACAACTCCGTTATCAAACCCAAAAATAAAACGATAATATTGAATATGGAGAGGTTGATCAAAACCGTGTGCTTTATTGAATTCTTCTATATCTTCTAAAGATGAATCTTCAGGCATGAGAACATCACCAGGAGATCCAGACATATGAAGCATCATAAAAACAATTACAAGGACTATGTTGATGACTACTATACTTTGTAGACATCTTCTAATCACATAAGCACGCATAAAAAATTCCTACTCGAATTGTTAAATAATCCAAAATTTATCTTAGTGAGTACTTGAAAAATTTGGATTATAAATATATTTTTTAGGATATTCTTATATGTATAAATAAATCCTATTTTATAAACTGTCAAATCATTTTCAGTTTGTAGGACAGAATTTTTTAGGTAACAAGAATGATACTTGATGAATTTTGAAATAAGTGTTTTTATCAAAAATTCATACATACATGGAACCGAGTTATTAACCAAGAAGGAGATTGTTATGAGGAAGTTGGTAGTATTGTTGTTTGCTATTATGATTGGTTTTGCTGCTGTCCCTAGTACATATGCAGCACCTCAGGGAACTATTGTTGCTGCGCTCAAAGGTGTTTCTCCAACAATGGATCCTCATCCAAAATCAAATTTTATCGGAGCGATGATTTGGAAGTGGTGTTATGATACCCTTATTGGCATGGAAGCTGGAACAGGGAAAAAACTCCCTTGGCTTGCCACTAAGTGGAAGGTTCATAGTCCTAGGAAATTAGAATTATGGCTTAGAAAAGGAGTTAAATTTACTGACGGAACAACTTTCACTGCTAAAAATGTTGAATTTGCTTTTTCGCGTATCATGGCAAAAGGGAGTCGTCAAAGAGTTTTCTTTAAAGCTTTAGAGAGAGTTGAAATTGTTAATGACTATCAAGTGATTCTTCATTCCAAACCTGATAATGGAATGCTAAATAGACTCGCTAGATGGGGTCACGCAATGTCTTTGAAAGCGAAAGGTGTAGATAAAAAGATAATTTCTCGTAAGACTCTTTATGGTTCAGGCCCCTATATACTTACAGAATGGGCTAAAGGACGTAAGATGGTATTTGATGCTAATCCTAATTGGTGGGCAAATTCAAAATACCCAAACCGTCCGAAAAAAGTAATTTTACGCGGTATTAAATCTTCAGTTACACGCGTTAAAGCTCTTCAAAAAGGTGAAATAGATTTAGTTATGGGAATACTGCCTCAGTATATTCCTCAAATTGAGAAGAATCCTAAACTTGCTGTAGCGGATATTCCAGCAGTAAGAATGATGTTTATCTCTTTTGTTACAAGAAATGGCGGACCTTTTGCAGATCAAAATGTTCGTTTGGCTGCAAACTATGCTATTGATGCAGAACTTCTTAGAACTACATTTTTAGCTGGTAAAGCTGTTATTTCCGGCTCACTTTTCCATCCATGGAACTATGCTGGTTATAATAAAAATGATAAATGGCATGGATATGATTTGAAAAAAGCAAAAGCTTATATGGCGAAGAGTAAATATCCAAAAGGTTTTAAAGCTACTGTTTATGCAACGATTGGAAGATACCCAGGAGATGTAAAAACATGTGAAGCTTTGGGCGGTTTCTTTAAGGAAATAGGTATTAAAGCTACCTGTAGAACTATGCCTTATTCCGCTTGGAAAAAGAAAAGAAAATCTTACCAAAAAGGTAAGGGTAAAGGTGAAGCAGCTGTATTTGTTCAAGGGTATGGAAACTCTGGGGGAGATCCAGGAAACATTGCGCCAGCAACTGGTGGATGTAAGGGTCACTCTAGTGTTCATTGTTTTAAAGACTTGGATGTGCAAATAGATAAAGCGAAGTTTACTGCCGATCCAAAACAGCAACAAATTGAGTTTGAAAAAGTAACAGCGATGATGAAGGAAAAGGCTATCTTTAAAATTCTATACAAAACTAATGATATTTATGCCTACAAAAAAGGGTTTGGTTTTAATCCAAGGCATGATGAGTCATTTTATGTATGGGAAATTGATATGTCTAAGGTAAAAAAATAGCAACAATTTAGTTTTTAAGGGGAGGAGAATCGATAGGTTTTCCTCCCCTTTTTTTGTAAATTATTTTTTGAGGTTTTGGTGAAAGCAGTATTTGTAAATAAGTTTGGTCTCGAAATTCCTATGAGATTACAAGAAGCAGATATTCCAAGACCTAAATCTGAACAAATTTTGATTAAGTTGGGTGCTTCAGGAGTAAATCCCAGTGACGTAGCCACGCGTTCTGGAAAAAGTCATCATTCTCCACATATGAAAATCCCCTATATTCCAGGATTAGAAGCATCCGGAGAAATAGTTGAACTAGGTGATGAAGTTAAGGAATTTCGTGTTGGACAGCGTGTTTTTGGGAGATCTTTAGGTGGGAGTTATTCAGAGTTTGTTTGTCTAGATGGAAAAGTTGCGTCTGTGTTGCCTAACTCTTATAGTTTTGAGGAAGGAGCTGGAATTACTCTTCCGCTAAGAACTGCCTGGAATGCTCTTGTGATAAAAGCAAAAGTGACTCCAGGAGAAACTGTACTAGTGCAAGGGGGAGCAGGTGGTGTGGGTATGGCTACTATTCAACTTGCGCGTGAAATGGGTTGTAGAGTTTTTGCTACTGTTAGTTCTTCAAAAAAGGCTTCTTTTTGTTCAGAATTAGGTGCAACGGAGACGATTAACTACAGAGAAGAGGATTTTATAGAAAAGTGTTCAGAATTAACGAAAGGAATGGGTGTAGATGTTATAGTCGAAACCGCAGCTAATGAAAATTTTCACTTAGATTTGAAAGCAATTAAAGTAAATGGAAGAATCGTTCTAATGGGTGCTGGTCTAGGAAAAAATCCAAGAGCAGATTTTTTAGTTTCAGATATGATGGAAAAGGATGCAAGAGTTTTCGGTATTACTGGCGTGAACTTAGCTAAAAAAATGCCTTTTATCATTCCAAAATTTTCAACTCTTTTGGAAAAAGGATCGATAAAATTTCATGTAGATAAAGTTTTCCCCTTGGAAAATGCAAATGATGCACATGAATTAATGTTCAATGGAAATTTTTTAGGAAAACTAGTTTTGGTCCCTTGATCTTTTAATGAGACTTTAAAATAATGTTTTGAATCAAAAAAGTTAAATTTGCTATTTTTTACTTGCGGTTAATAGATTAAATAATGTATTTTCGAAATAGTAATGAACGTTTGTCTTGTTTACGCCTTTTAAGGAAGTTCTGTTGAATAATAAGAGAATATTTGTTTTACAAACTCTAAAAAATAAGTCGTTTAGTATTTACAATACTTTTTTATTAATTTTTTTAATTTTAATGATAAGTTTTGTTAATTATGGTTGTGCTTCCAAAGCGGCTTCTAATAATATAGTAAGTACTTCGACTGAAATGTCTGATCCAATTGAACCTTTGAATCGTTTTGTATTTGAATTCAATAATGTTGTGGAGGTGGTTGTATTAAACCCAGTAAGCAGCATTTATTCTGCGGTTTTTCCTGATATTGTCAAAGATTCAGTTCGAAACTTTCTCCGTAATCTGGAAACTCCTGTTACATTAGCTAACGATATTTTACAGGGAGAACATCTCAGAGCGAGAGATACTTCAATGCGCTTTTTAATTAATTCCACTGCAGGCGTACTCGGATTGTTTGATATTGCGTCTCATTTAGATTTTAAATATCACAATGAAGATTTTGGTCAGACTTTGGCCATTCATGGTGTTAGTCAAGGTCCTTATCTAGTACTTCCACTTATTGGACCTTCTTCTCTTAGACATACGGTTGGAAGAGTTACTGATATTTTCCTGAGTCCAATGACCTATGTTAGCGATGTAGAAAATATTAATTATACTCTAAAGGGTATAAGAATAATAGATGGACATTCTCGAATTAAGGACACATTGGCAGATTTAAAAAGAGATTCCTTAGACTATTATTCTTTAATAAGAAGTGTCTATTCGCAAAGACGTAAAAGTGTAATTCTTAACGAAAAAAAATCTAAATAAATTTTTCATATCTAACCGGTTTTTTTGTTTTTACCGATCAGTTGAGGTGATCTTCTCCTAATGGTATCTAGTGATAAAAAAATTTTAACGAAAAAAAAACTAAATGTTTTATTGGCTAATCCTAGAGGTTTTTGTGCTGGTGTAGTTAGAGCGATTGATATTGTGAATCGATCATTAGAAAAATATGGTCCTCCTATTTATGTTCGTCACGAGATTGTCCACAATAAATATGTAGTGGAATCGCTGAGAAAAAAGGGTGCGCGTTTTGTAAATGAATTAGATGAAGTTCCTGAGGGAGCTATTACCATTTTTAGTGCTCATGGTGTTGCAAAAAAAGTTTTTGGACAGGCGGAATTGCTTGGTTTAGATGTAGTGGATGCGACTTGTCCATTGGTTGAGAAGGTTCATGAAGAGGGAAGAAAATATTATGAAAATGGTATGGAAGTTGTTTTAATTGGTCATAAGAACCATCCTGAGGTTGTTGGAACAATGGGACAGGTTCCCGGCGAGGTGAGATTAATTTCAAGTAAAGAAGATGCTTTAAATTTCAAACCAAAAGATACAAATAAGATTTCCTATATTACTCAAACTACACTTAGTATTGATGATACTAGTGAAATAGTAAAAATCTTGAAAACTCGTTTCCCAGATATAAAAGGCCCCAACTTAAAAGATATTTGTTATGCGACGCAGAATAGACAAACTGCTATCCGGGAAATAGCAAAAAAAGTTGATTTAATTTTAGTTGTAGGTTCTAATAATAGTTCAAATTCAAATAGACTTTGTGAAATTGGCGAAGCAGTCGATGTCCCTAGTTATCTTGTTGAGAATAAACAATCCTTACAATTAACATGGTTTGAAAATGCGAAAAGTGTTGGTATTAGTGCAGGCGCATCTGCCCCTGAAGTTTTGGTTGATGAATTAATACAAAGTCTCAAAGTTGAATTTGATTTATCACTTGAAGTTTTAGGTGGTCAAAAAGAGAAAGTTTTTTTCCCTCTCCCAGATCGTTTAAACTCATAGGTTCTATTTTTATTCTCTATCGTCTCTTAATGCTTTCCAGCTAGCTGGAAACATTTTAGCGCTTTGTGCATCGATTTTGTCAGCAATTATTTGGGTTTCCTTTTGTGCGTCTGGTTTACAACGTAGATTACATACTCTCGCAAAAGCATAGAGGGTTCCACTCCAATACCATTCGGTCATCATCGATTGAGGAAGAATCATACGAGCCATTTCCGGAGCAATATCTTTTTCTAACATTTCTTCATATATTTTTTTACAAGTCTCCGTTACTGAAGTAACGTCAAACTCTATTTCTTCCTCTGAAGAACCTTGTTTTTTATTCTCTGCGGAAAGTCTCCATTTTTTGGGATTATAAAATTCTGGTTCATCGTCAACGTAACGTCTTGAAACTTCATTCCAAACTAGGCCAACTTGATGTTTCACTAATTGTCTTGCAACAAAAATAGGAGCTTTGATATGAAATTGCATCGAGGCATGACCAAAGGGACTCCAATGATTATGTTTTGCGAGATAATTGATAAGTCTTGAGTCTGCTTTTTCTTTAAATTCTTTGTGTGATTTTGCAAAGGAGACACGAGCAGCATTTACTACACTTAAATCGCTACCCATATGATCAACAAGCGTAACATCCATAATTTCTCCATATAAATTTTATGGTTTCGATAGTTTTAGAAAGTTCAGAAAGACGGGCAGGTACTAAAATAATTTATTTGTAAATCTGAGTTGCTATCATAAGATAAAGTTAGAGGCGGCGAGTAAAAAATTGAAAAACTTTAATCAATGTGAATATATTATCTACTTTATTTATGTTCTCTACAAGAGAAATCTTTTTGTTTTACTTTCTACAACTTGCAAGTTTTAAATTTTATAATTTGTATATAGACTCTTATTGTGTAGGATCAGTCTTGCTTACTAATTAATCTTTTTCGTCGTGAGTTTGTCGATTAATTATTAATAATTTTTATAAAAGGATTTTTTTTGAAATTACTATTTATTTGTTTTAATGTTTTTATTTTTTTCTTTTCCTCTTCTATGTTTTATGGAATAGAAGCAAAAAAACGAAGAGGAAGAAAGCGTCCTCCACCATTAGTTTCAGTTGCTAAAGTCGTAAAACGAGAGGTTAGCAATCGTCTTAACTCAATAGGAACGGCAAACCCTTATCGAAAATCTATAGTAAGTTCGCAAATTGAAGGTCGGGTTAGTACATTTCCAGTTTTTCAAGGAACTTATGTTGAAGCAGGTAAATCAATAATCGCAACTCTCGAAAAAAATAGTCTTGAGATAGATTTACGAGTTAAGAAAGCAGAATTAGAAAAAGCTAAACAAGATTTATTAAGTAACAAACGCGATCTAAAAAGAGCAAAGGATCTGTTATCTCGTTTGATTATAGATAGAGTAAACTTTGATAGAATCGATACCAAACACCAAAAATCTATTTTTGAAGTAAATAGAGTTCAAGCTTTAATTGAACGCATTTCTGATCAACTTTTGAAAGCCACGATTCGGTCTCCTCTAACTGGTTTTGTTACCTATAAATGGTCAGAGGTAGGAGAATGGGTTCAAAAGGGAGGGAGACTAGTAGAGGTTGTGGAGGTATCAAAAATAATTGTTCGTTCACCAGTTTCTGAGAAACAAATTCATACCATTAAAAAAGGTGACAAAGTTCGCGTGTCATTTGATGCTCTCAATGGAAAAACTTTTTACGGAAAAGTCCGAAGCATAATACCTCTTGCTGATCTCAAGAGTCGAACTTTTCCCGTAGAATTCATTTTAAAAAATACAAAAGATTTTGCTATTAAAGCTGGAATGTTTTCCAGAGTTACTATCGAATACGGAACTAAAAAAACGGCAATTCTTATTCCAAAAGACTCGGTTGTAATTAGAAGACGCGGGATGTCTGTTTTTGTTTTAGAAGATAATCAAAAGGTTAGCGAAATTTTATTTAATCCTGTTAGGAGTGTCGATTCTTTTGTAGAAGTACCAAAAAGAATTTTAAAACCAGGGCAAAAAGTCGTAACACAAGGGAATGAAAATCTTAGAAATGGAATGTCTGTTAGAATAAGAGGTAATAAGAGTAGTTGGAAGAAAAAACGTTTGAATCGTCGTTAGAATTAAAGATGTTGATAAATCTAATTCATTTTCTTTTCTAAATTTTAGTTTTACAGGAGTAAATTTTGAATTTGCCAAGATCTTGTGTGAAGAATCCTGTCACTACAATGGTTTTTGTGATTCTTGCTGTTCTATTTGGTCTAATAAGCCTTTATCGTATTCCTGTCCAGATGAAACCAACCATAGATAGACCAGTAATAACAGTAGATACAGGTTATAAAGGTGCTGCGCCTCTAGAGGTTGAAGAAGAAGTCACAAAAGGAATAGAGAAAAGACTTACTTCTGTGGAGGGTCTATCTAGAATGACGTCCACAAGTCAGGAGGGACGTTCAAGGGTAATTCTAGAGTTTGATTGGGGAACTAACAAAAACGTTGCAAGGCTGGATGTTTCTGAAAAGCTTGGCCTAGTCAGGAATTTACCAGATGATTCTGATAAACCTATCGTAAAAGCAGTGAATTCTGATTCACAAAGACCGATCGCTTGGATAATGTTAAAAACGGACCTTCCTTTAAATAATGTCCTTATGGTTGCAGATGATGAAATTCGCCCAAAATTTGAAAGGATAGATGGAGTTGGTTCGGTTCGCTTATATGGAGGTTCAAGAAGAGAAGTTAGAGTTACTATGGATTATGAAGCTATGAGTGCAAGAGGAATAACAGTTCGTTCTTTGCGAGATGCCTTGATTAAGGAAAATCAAAATACAAAAGGTGGAAAGATAGATGAAGGAAAGAGGAGATATGCAGTAAGAACAATTGGTAATTTTACAAATATTTCTCAATTAAAAAGCGTTATTGTTGCTCGTACTTTATCTGGACCAGTATATCTCAGAGACATAGCTGACGTAAATTTTGATTATGCGGAGCCCTCCAGAAAGATTCGTCAAAATGGGAAACCTGCTTTAGGATTTGGAATTTTGAGAAAAACTGGTGCAAATACAGTTGCAGTAATGAAGAGAGTAAGAAAAGCAATTAAAGAAGTAAACATAAGGTACAGTGGAAGAGATATTCGTCTAAAACAAGTATACGATGAGACTAAATATATCGACCAATCACGAAATCTAGTTATTAACAATATTTATATTGGCGGAACTCTTGCCGTCACTATTCTATTGATTTTCCTTGCAAGTATTTCTGGAATTTTAGTAGTGGGTATAGCCATTCCTGTTGCTGTAATAGCTACTTTTATATTTATTTTTATATTAGATAGATCTATGAATATTATTTCGTTGGCTGGACTTGCTTTTGCTGTTGGTATGGTCGTGGATAATTCTATTGTAGTTTTGGAAAATATTTTTCGTCATAAGGAAATGGGAAAATCAAGTTGGAATGCATCAATTGATGGTGCTACAGAGGTATGGGGTGCCGTATTGGCGTCTACACTTACGACCTTGGCTGTGTTTATACCTATTATTTTTTTACAGGATGAATCTGGACAACTTTTTAAAGATATTGCAATTGCGATAAGCGCTGCTGTCGGGATTTCTTTAGTAGTTTCTGTCACGGTTGTTCCAATGTTAACTTCAAGGTTTTTAAAATCATCACAATTAGATAATTTTTTATTGAAAATTTTCACTTTCCTCCAATTGTACGCGATAGGTAGATTTATACAGAGAGCATATATTTCTATTTTACGTTGGTTTATGCGTGGAGTTTTAAAAAGAATATGTGTTGTATTGCTTATAACTATTGGAGCTGTATTAATCGCTTGGAAATATTTTCCTCCAATTGACTATTTGCCAAAGGGTAACAGAAATCTTTTTTTTGTTTTCCTAAGAATGCCACCTGGGCTTAATTTAAATAAAGTCGATGGAATAATTAACAAATTAGAAAAAAAATTCAATAAATTAGAAGAACTTGATCGTTTTTTTGCTGTAATCAGAGTTCAAAGACCTATTATTGGATTAGTAGCAAAAGAAAAATTTTCTGATCTCAAATCCATGAGGAAACTTAATAAAAAACTTTTTAGAATGGTGCAGGGGATTCCTGGCGTTAGGGCATTTGTGACCCAAGCTTCACTGTTTCGCCGAAGAGGGTCTGGTTTTATAGGTGGCATAAATCTTCATGTAGATATTACAGGGAATAGTTTGCAGGAAATTCAAAGAATTTCAGGTGATGTTGGAGAAAGTGCGAAGAAATTAAAGGGAGTTCGTTTCGTTAATAGTAGTTTTGATCTTGGTAGTCCAGAATTGCAGGTTCATGTTGATCGAGAAAAAGCTGCTAATTTAGGAATATCAGTAAGTGAGTTAGGAGATCTGGTCGAAACACTAGTAAATGGCACAAGAGCAGGTTTATTTTTTGACGATGGAGAAGAATTAAATATTATACTTCGTGATCAGACAACTAATTTTTTAAAGACACAACAACTTTCTAAAATCAAGATAAATGAAAAAAGTGGAAATATTGTTGAATTGAGGGATATCGCAGAAATACGTCCCGCTCTAGGGCCAACAAAAATAGAACATATAGACAGGGATCGTTCTTTAAGTATTACTGTGAATATTGGAGAAGATTTACCATTACAAATAGCGATTGATCGAATGAAGGAAAAAGTTATCAGTCCTATTCGAAAGAAACTACCTCTTGGATATTCTGTCAACGTTGCGGGTAGAGCAAAAGATTTAGAACGAACTTGGGATTCTCTTAAATGGTCATTTTTACTTGCACTATTTATAACGTATCTTTTAATGGCAGCATTGTTTGAAGCTTGGAGTTATCCATTCATTATTATGTTTAGTGTTCCATTTGCTACTACAGGAGGAATTTTACTAGTCTCTTTCGTGAATTCTATCGAATCTTCGGTAAAAATGGATACCTTGACGATGCTTGGGTTTATAATTCTTACTGGTATTGTGGTGAATAATGCGATTCTATTGGTACATCAATCATTAAATCATTTTCGTTCGGGTATGAAAATGAAAGATGCTATTTTGGAAAGTTGTAAAGATAGAATGCGTCCGATTTTTATGACAACTGCGACTACTGTTTTTGGAATGCTACCTCTAGTAACTTCTACTGGTTCAGGCAGTGAACTATATAGGGGATTAGGTTCTGCAGTTCTTGGAGGATTAGCGACATCGGCTTTATTTACGCTGATCTTAATTCCTGTCATTTTTTCTTTATGGGTTGATTTAGTCTCAAAGGTTACACGTAAAAAAATTTAATTTTCTTCTAGAAAAGAATCCACGGCATTATTCCATTCGCAATGACTTCTTCTATAACTATAATGTCCCCCTTCATCTAGAATTACTAATTTGGAATTACTAATTTTAGATTGTAAATCTTCAGCATAATATGGAGGAGTGAGGGCATCATCTTTTGCAGCAATAATTAAAGAAGGTTTTTTGATAAGATGTAGTTCTGAAAGGCGGTCATGTGATAATGTCATATCAAGTCTTGAAGAGATTACTTCAACAGAACCAATAGTTTTTTTTTGTTTCGCTTCTAATTCAAGTAAGTTGTCATACATGTTCTTAAATTGTGTCCATCCAGCAGTCCAAAGAGAACTGAATTTAATATATTCTTCCCTTCCATAGGATTCAGCAATATGTTTTCTAGATGTTTGAACCCTAGTCATATATTCGTCTGCTTTTGTCCAAGTGTTAGAGAAAATACAAGCTTTAATTCTATCTGGATAATCTAAAGCTAGATTTTGTAAAACACAACCACCAGTTGAAGTACCTGCAACGAAAGCTTTATCGATATCTAATGTATCCATAAGCGCAATTGCATCTTTTGCAATTAAATCTGTTGAGTAAGCATTTAAAGGTTTATCACTTTCCCCGGTACCTCTATGATCAAAAGAGATGCAACGGTATTTTTTCTCAAAATGAGGAATTTGAAAATCCCATGCGTCTAAAATTCCAGTAAGTCCAGGAATAAATAAAAAAGCATCCCCTTCGCCTGAGTCAGAGTAATTTATAAAAAGATCTCCTGTGTTGATTCGTGTCATTGTCTTTCCTCTTATTTTTTAGTTTTCTGCATCTAGAATTTCTTGAACTTTCACAGTTCTATTTTCTTTTGCAGACATAACACCTGCCATTATTACAGCGAGAGATTCAACAGCCCTAAATCCATCAACTTCTGGTTTTAAATTTTCTCTAACGCAATTTGCAAATTCGTCCAGTTCTTCGACGATAGTATCATTTTTAATGTAATTCACAGGGTTAGGAGATTCTTCTCCTCTAGACAGAATACGCAAACCGTCGAAATGATTAAAATATGCGGTAGCAGTTTTTCCATAAATATTCATTAAGTAGTATTCGGAAGCAGAGGCATAACTCGCAGTTAAATTTGAAAGAGATCCATTTTCATGCTCCAGAATTAGGTTGGCGATATCTGGATTCTCACCCGGTAAAACTAATTGAGCAGTTTTAGCAGCAACGGATTTAACTGGTCCCATCAAGAATTCAAGAACGTCTACATAGTGTATTCCTATTTGGAGCATGACTCCTCCAGGCATACCTTCTGACTCATATCTCCAGTGTCCAAGTTCAAATTGTCCTTCCCGGTCTCTACTAATATTACATTCAGCTTGTACCATCTTTCCAAAATTTCCCTTTTCAATTTCCTTTTTTATCCATCTAAATTGATTCTCTCTCCTTCTTTGGTATCCGATAGATAATACAATATTTTCTCTTGCACAAATTTCAGCAATCTTTTTTCCATCTTTTATATTGTGTGCTATAGGTTTATCAAGAAAAACATGTTTTTGAGATATTGCAGCATTTTCAGTTGTTTCCAGGTGTACATGATTGGGTGTTGTATTAATGATTGCCTCTATAGAATCGTCCTGAAGTATTTCTTTGTAACTAGATGCAGCACTACAATTATATTTTTCTGCAAACTTTTTCCTTTTATCTTCAGAACGACTGTAACAACTTACTATGTCTAATTTATTTGTTTTTTTAATTGCATCAGCTAAAACATCTGACCACCATCCCATTCCCAAACTTGCTACACGTACTGGTTCAAAACTCATAAATAATACTCCTAAATTGAATGTTTTTTTCTTCTACGAAAAAACATAGGCCATAATATAGAAATAGCCGATAAACACAAAAAGAAAATACTAATTGGAGATGTAAAGAAAATTGAAATATCTCCTTGAGATGAAGTTAAAGCAATTCTTAAGTGTTCTTCAAGTTGTTTGCCTAGGACTAAAGCTAAAAGAAGAGGGACTACAGGCATGTCCAACCACTTCATAAAAAGACCCAATAAACCAAAGGCAAACATAATATAAACATCAAAAAAAGAATTGCGTAGGGCAAAACTTCCAACTACGCAAAGAACTGCAATAATTGGAAGGAGTATAGATTTAGGTGTCCTTAACAATTTAATAAGTAACGGTAGTGTTGACATTGCTATTAAAAGATTAAAAAGGTTCGCCCAAAAAAAAGAAAAAATTACAGAATATGCAAAAGGTGCTTGTTCCATAAAGAGAAGTGGTCCTGGTGCAAGACCGTGTACCAGAAGAGCACCAATTAAAATAGCTGTCACAGGATCTCCTGGTATTCCTAAAGTCATCATTGGTATTAATGCTCCACCACAAACAGCGTTATTTGCAGATTCAGGCGCTGCAATACCTTCAACACAACCTTGTCCAAATTGTTTAGGATTTTTGCTTATTTTTTTCGCGTAATCATAACTTATGAATGCTGCAATTGGTCCTCCTGCTCCAGGAAGTATGCCAATAAAAGTTCCCAAAAAAGAACCTATACAAACAGGAAATTTTATAATTTTGAGATTTTTTAAAGATGGCAAGAGTTCTTTTATTTTAGAATTCTTTGTTTTGTGATTAAAGTTTTTAACTGAATTACTCAAATTATCCGCAAGTTGAGGAATTGCAAATAGTCCAATTAATGCTGTTAAAAAGTGAACTCCTGAGAGTAAATCTGGATTACCAAAAGTAAATCTTTCTGTTCCCATGACTGGATCCTGACCTATCGAAACAAATAATAAGCCTATTATTCCAGATAACAACCCTTTTATAATTGATTTAGTTGCAAAGCTACATATTACTGATAAACCAAAAAAGACCAAACTAAACAAATCGGGTGCTCTAAATGAAAGAGCAATTTCTGCAAGTTCTGGGGCAATAAAATAGAGACATATAAAACTAAATAGACCTCCTAGAAAACTTGAAATAATTGCAGTACTAAGAGCAATATCTGCTTTTCCACTATTTGCCATAGGATATCCATCTAGCGCAGTAGCAGAGGCTGAAGGTGTACCAGGAATTTTTAGTAGTATTGCTGAAAAACTACCTCCCATCATTCCACCTGCATAAAGCCCAAGTAATAAAGATATAGAAATAGAAGGAGGTAATACAAAAGTTAGAGGTAAAACAATAATGATCCCAGCGCTTATAGTCATTCCAGGTATCATTCCAACTATCAAGCCAATAAATGAGCCTATACAAGTAGCTAAAAGACTTAGCAATTGAGCAGATTTTATAAAACCTTCATAAACATCTGGATTCATTCAGATCCCTTTAGATAAATTAATTTGGAAGATAGATTGAAAAAATATTTTGAAATAAATAAAAAATAAAAAAAGGAATAGAAAGTGAAAAAAATGAGATATAAAAAAAACGTTTTTCTGATGTTAGATACATAAAACCTGCAAAGAAAAAAGGAGTAATTAATAGAAACCCAGTGAAAGGCAAAAGTAAAATATAAAAAAACATTAATAAAATTAGTGTAAAAACTTTTTTCCCGAAAATTTCTTTATTGTCTTCATTTTTCTTTTTATAAAAGAAATTTTGGCAAAGAAGCAAAATAGAAAGAATCAGAAAGCAAATAGCTATGACCCATGGAAAGAATGATGGTCCAGGCGTATTTGGAAGCGTTCTGATTGGAAGCCAGTAGGTTAAATACGAATACACTATGCCAACGATTAGAAATACAATAGATGAAATTAAATTTTTTTTACGCATTTTCAAAAGATAACCGTCCTCTTTTTTTCTTAAGAGGACGGTTATTTTCTTTTTAAAGGATTATTTCTTTCTTTTTGATTGATAGATCCCAGCTTGTTTCATTACTCTAGTAACAATTGTATTTTGGGATTTTAGATAAACTTCAAATGCAGAAGAATCCATCGGTGCAATAGTAAAACCCTTCTTTTTACCAAGGGCAGTAAAAGCTTTTGATCTTGCAGAACGCATCATAGCATTAGAAATTTTTGCTTTTACTATAGCAGGGGTTCCTTTTGGAACCGATAGGCCTCTAAAAAACTCCATTTCTGCATTGAATCCAAGCTCTTTCGCAGTTGGGACTTTGGGTATTACTTTATTTCTTTTGGCACCAGGAATCACTAAAATACGAATTTTTCCGGCTTTTGCTAATCTAGTAGCACCCGTTAGAGGAGCTACCATGGCATGTGCTTCACCACTTAAAACTGAAGCATTTCTTCTCTTAATACCAACAGGAAGATGTATTACTTTACAATTTGTTGCAGTAGTAAGAACTACAGCTCCTAAATGTGTACTACTTCCAGTTCCTGAATTTGCAATTTTAATTTTACGAGGATTTTTTTTGCAATCCTCTACAAATTCTTTGAATGAATTCCATTTAGCGTCTGCTCTAACAGCTAAAGGAAGTGGTTGCATTTCTACACGGCCTACATGGTCCATAGTGTTATATTTAAATGGGACATTGCCAATATTAGTGGTTGTTAAAATAGAAGTTGAATTCCATGCAATCGTATATCCATCTGGTTTTGCATTTTTAACGAAGGTATAGGTAACTGCACCGCCAGCGCCTGGTTTATTTATAGGAACAACTGGAACGCCTAAAATCTTAGACATGCCTTTTGCAAGAAGCCTTCCTTCTATATCAGCACCACCACCGGCCCCAAATGGTATAATGAATTTAATTGGTTTATTTGGATATTCTGCATACGAACTTTGGGTAAATGTAAGCAAGGCCAATACAAAAAGTAAGATTGGCAAAAGTGAAAAATATCTTTTCATTTTCTCCTCCGTTTCATTGGGAATGTAAAATGGTTTCATACTTACTTTACTAAGTTTTAAAAATTAGTCAATTTGTTCTTTTGCCCCAATTGCATCTAAGGCGGCTTTAGCAATAATTTCATCTTGTTCCCAATCTCCACCACTAACTCCTATTCCTCCAGAGCATTCTCCTTCAAAAATGATTGGGAAACCACCTTCCATGGCAGTCCAGCGCTCTGGTCCAGCGGCAAGAGCAAGTCCGATTGCGTGTAACGTGTCCATGTGTTGTCCTTGTGCCCCTTGTGTTGTAGTTGATCTTTTGTTAGATGCTGCGCAAACAGCTTTTGTTGTAGATGAATGTTGTGTATGGAAACGACCACCGTCCATACGTTCATATAAAATTAAATGGCCACCTTCATCTACAATTGCAACTGCTGCAGGTATTCCGAATTCTTCTGCTTTTTCTATTGCAGCAGCCATCATCTTTTTTGCTCCTTCGTTAGTAAGACGATTTATTTTTTTGAAAGACATAAAAAAACTCCCTTTTATTTTTTTTTGTATAGATTAAATTCTATTTATAGAAGTATCCTAAAGTTAAATATTTTTATTAAGAATTCAGAAGAGATCATAACAATTTTTATAGGGTTAAGAAAATTGAGAGAAAAAGAATCAGATATACAAACCTTTATAGAAGATATAACAAAACTGGCTGGATCTTTGGCTTTAGAATTCTATGGGAAGGTATCTAAAGAAAGAAAACAAGACAGTATTGTATCTAAAGCAGATAGAACTGTTGAAAACTTTTTAGTTTCGAAGATTCTTGAAAGATTTCCAGACGACTATATTCTAATGGAGGAGCATGGTTCAAAAGGAATTTTTAATTACGACAAATCTCAAAGATGGTGGGCTATTGATCCAATTGATGGAACCGGTCCATTCTTGTCAAACCTCCCTTTTTGGTCAGTTTCCGTTGCAATGTTACAAGGTTCCGAGGTTGTCTGTTCCTCATTGAATATGCCACTTTTAGGTATGTTTTTTTCTTCAAAAAAAGAAGGAAAGACGACTTTAAATGGTAATAGTCTTTCCAAGTTAAGTAAAAATGTTAGGGATGAATTTGATTTTTCATTTGTCCCTTGTAGTCCAGTGAACGGATTAATTATTAAATATCCCGGAAAGAGACTCGCTCTGGCGGCATCCTCAATACATATTGCATTTGTTGCATGTGGTTCTGCTAAGGGTGCTATCATTGAACCTAATAGAGCATACGATATTGCGGCAGCTTCACTTATTTTGGAACAAGTGGGTGGCTGTATTAGATATTTAAATGGTAGTGAGATTGATTTTGCAAAGCTTCATGACGGTGAAAAAATGAAAACTCCCATTATTGCTTCTCATCCTGAAGAATTTTCTTTTTTTCAAAAAGAGGTTTTTTGGAAATAATTAATTAGATCCACATTCCAGAATTTTGTAAAAGTTCGTCTAAAATAAAAGAGACTGAATCGGGTGATTCCGAAGGAGCCATGTGACCTATATCTTCTAAAAGATGAAATGTAGAATTTGGAAGAAAATTATTTAATTCCTGAAAATCTTCTTTAGGAATTAAACGGTCTTCTGTCCCGCCAATGACAGCGCAAGGAATATTTATTTCCTTAAGTCTTAAAGTGTGATCTTGGCGAAGTCTAATAGCATTAAGTAATTTCGCTATATTTTCAGGGTTTTGTTTTGAAATAATTTCTTCTACTTTTTGTACATATTCTGGATTATTTTTTACAAAAATATCTCCAAAAATTTCAGGCGAAAAGTTTTTTGCAAATCTTTTTGTTCCTTCATTAATAATATCGATCATTTGTTTTTCTCTTTTTTTCATTCCTTCTATGGAATCTGAAGAAGCTCTTGTGCTTAAAAAAGCAGCTGCACGAATAGTACGAGGATTACGAAGCAGCATTTCTAATAGAATGTACCCACCCATAGAAAATCCCGCGATAGCTATTGATCTTATATTTAAAGCATCAATAAAAGCATTGATGTCATCAGCCATTAATTGAATGCTTACTTCTTCCATAGAGTTTCCAGTTAAACCGGAACCTCTAAGATCAGGCACTATAATTCTATATTTTTTTTCTAAATCTCTGATTTGGTTATCCCACATTGTATGGTCTAGAGAGAATCCATGGAGAAGTAGTAAAGCGGGTCCGCTTCCAACATCTATATATGAGATTTTTAGATTGTTTGCTAATACTGATTGCATATTTTTTTCTCAAAAACCTTTTTAAATTTTCTATGCTTGTAAACTTATCTTGCTTTTTTTTGAAATTTCTCCTAGAGCTAATTCAATTTCTTCTATTACCCATTCGTCTTTTTCAACCGTTAATCTGTCTTCTAGTGAAAATCTAATCCAATCCTGATTTTCTTTTTTTGCAATTTCAGCAATAGCCCATGCAGAATGCCCTCTAATTAAAGGATAGCGATGTCGTAGAGTTTTTCTAAGTATGTTTAGATATTCTTTTTTGTGGGAGTTGCCTATTGCCACAAGTACATTTCTCAAAAAACCATCATGCTTTGCTCGTAGAATCGCAGTCCCTTGAAATTTTTCTCTAAAACTTTTTTCATCTAGCTGTATAAGTTTTTCTAAATTTATATCTTCTGTCTCAGGTCTTGGCAGAAATCTATTTTGTTGTGTTTCTGGAGCTTTTTCGTTCCAAGGGCATACAATCTGGCAAATATCACATCCAAAAATATGATTTCCCATCTTTGTACGTAAATGTCTTGGAATTGGACCTCGTAATTCAATTGTTAAATATGAGATACATCGTCTAGCATCCACAATTTCGGGTGCAATAATGGC
>CAZLCI010000035.1:0-20910 GCA_964558115.1 uncultured Nitrospinaceae bacterium
TGCGTATCGGCGAGGTGCTGGGACTTCTTCGCACGAACATTCATCCTAGAAAAATCCAGGTGCGCCAGCAGTGGAACTGCAGGGAGAAGAAACTCACGAGCCTGAAAAGCCCCTCTTCCAGCCGCGACGTCACCTATCCCTACATTCTTTTTAACCTGGAGAGGATCTTCAAAGAATTTCTCCTGGCACAGAAATGCCGGAAGAAGAGACTGTTTCTCAAGTCCGCCTCCAACCTGCGTATGCATCACCACAAGATCGCCAAGGAGGCGGGACTGCGCCGGATAAAGTTTCATGACCTCCGCATGACCTACGCCTCCCTGGTAGCGAACCGGGTCCAGAATCCGAAGAATTTACAGCGCGTTCTGGGTCATGCTAACATAGAGATGACCATGAACATTTATGTGCGATTTTTGAAAGACGATGTCGAAAAGGATGCGGCGGCACTACAGGATCTGCACCAAAAAGCGATGTAAGGCACGGTTTGAGGCACAGCCTGCCTATCAAAAAATAAAGGTATTGATTTCAAAGGACTTATCGCTCTACTTCTCTATTCTGCGACTTCTCTGTGTAGATGGTTGTTTTTTTTCGCTCTTGTACATAAAAAGACTTTACACCCATCAGGATATTCATATGGACCGTGTGCATTTCCTTGTCCACCTCCATACACATAATCACCCGGTCCTAGAATCTTACCATCTACATGCATTGATCCTTCTAAAATAAAAATACTATGATAATGATCGTGTTCATGTCTTGGTTCTATATATCCAACGGGAAACATCGTAATTCTTTCAGAACGCTCAGAAACCTCATCATACCCTTCCCTGATCATTTTAATTTTTACACCTTCAGGTAATCCTAGTATTTCAGAACCATCTGCCCATTCTATTTCGTCTGTGTTTGATGCAAAAAAACCGCCTATATATTCCATCATAAACTCCCATGAATTTATTTTAATGACCTTTGGTTAAATCACTTCCATGCTCTGCTTCCGGATTTCTATGAATCTGATTCATTTTCTCTGCTCTACTACACGAAAAAACAGTACATCCTACCGGATAATGATACGGGCCATGTTGCTCTCCAGGTCCGCCAAAAACAAAATCACCTGGTTTTAAAATTTTATTGTGCACGTGCATCTCTCCCTCAATCACTAAAGTGCTATGTAAATGATCATGCGTATGCAAAGGTTCTGTATATCCAGCTGGGAAACGTACAAACTTGTCCACTCTTTCAGAAACATCATCTACCCCTTCTGCAACTATCTTAACTTCTACTCCTGGTGGTAGACCAATGACCTTTGTCCCGTCCTCCCATTCTAAATCTTCTGTTTTAACCGTTAAAAATTTTTTCGCTTCTTTCATAAGACTCTCCACAAAGAATGAAAGCATAGATTTATCAAAACTTAATTAAATACATTAACTAATCATATTTATCTTATTGAATAAAATGGTCGGGGCGAGAGGACTTGAACCTCCGACCTCTGGTCCCCCAGACCAGCGCGCTACCAGGCTGCGCCACGCCCCGATATTTAGAATCTATATTATTTTAAACTTATCAGCAATCCACCGCACACAACTGTAATAGCAGCAAACACTACCATAAAATTAATATTCTCTATTTTCCTTAAAAATATAGAACTAAACAGAACAACCCACAAGGGTGTAAATCTACTCATAGGAAGAATTAATGTCACGTCTCCAAAAGTAAGTGCATACATAAAAGAAAACGCTGCTGCTGTATTGAAAATTCCCCCAATTACAAAACAAATCAAACTTTTAAATGGGGCATAAATAGCATTGCCTTTTGGCAAAATCGGTTTAGCTAAAAGTAAAAGGACATTTCCTAATCCAAAAGAAACTCCTAACGCAAGAAACGGTGTTTTCTGATAAAAATATCCATATTTTGTAAAGATAGGAGCAATTGCGTAAACAACGGATGCCACAATTGGAAAAATAAGTGCCGTCCTAAACCAATGCTTAAAATCAGTTTCTACATTTTCTCTGCCAATAGTTAGAATACAAACACCAACCACAATCAATAACGTACCGGTCAAAACTCTTATAGTAGGATCTTCTCCTAGAAAAAATATAGCAAATAAAGCTCCCCATATCGGAGTAGTAGAGGCTACCAACGTAGAAGAACTCAAATCCATACGAACCACCGCTACCATCCTGCAAATTGCTCCTATGCCCGCACCAATTAATCCCATACAAGCAAACCAGAAAATCGCCATTGGAATAATATTTCCCCAATCCTCATATAGATATGAAGCAATGAATCCGCCAAGACTAACAATAGAATTGATAGTTAATACCGCTGTTAATGGAGTAGAAGTTCTCATTCCCTGACGAAGCAAAACTAATGTTATGGAAAATAAAACAGAAGAACAAAGCCCTAGTAGTTGCGGTAATCCAAAATATGCAAGAAAAACTGACAAAATAAATCCTTATAAAATGAAAACAACAGTTCAAAAGTAAGTAGCGAGGTTAACGTAAATATATTTATTCCACTAGCGAGTAGATAAAAAAATGATATGATTGGATATGGAAAATTTAAAAGACAAAACCGTTTTGGTTACTGGATCAAGTAGAGGCATAGGCAAGGCTTGCGCAATTTCCCTTGCAAAAAAATGTGGTCTTATTATCGTTCACTATCATAATCGCAAAGAAGATGCAGAAGATACTTGTCATCAGATTGAAAGCTTAGGCGGCAATGCTATGTCCATCCAATGTGATGTCTCTCAAACCAACGAAATAGATTCTTTAGTAAATGAAATAAAAAATACTGGAGAAACTATTTCTATACTTATTAACAATGCGGGTGTTGTCGTTAAAAAATCTCTCGAAGATATGGATGAAAAATCATGGGATTATGTGATGGATGCAAATCTAAAATCTTCATTTCTACTTACGCAAGCGTTCATTCCATCCATGAGAGAAAACAAATGGGGTAGAATTATAAACATATCCTCTCACGCTGCTATCACAGGGGGAAGCACCGGCCCCCATTACGCAGCCTCTAAAGCAGGAATGAACGGACTAACACACTACTATGCGAAAATGCTTGCAGGAGAAGGAATCACAGTAAATTCTATTGCTCCTGGCGTAATAGAAACAGACATGATTACGAAAGACATCGGCGTTTCCAAACCTTGGGCACCTGTAGGAAGATTCGGAAAATCAGAAGAAGTTGCCAGCATAGCAGACATGCTTGTTGACAATGGCTACATGACAGGTCAAACCTTAGTGCTTAACGGCGGTATCTATATGAATTAGGATTCTGCTTTTGCATTTGCGCTTGCGGCAATACCTGCCAACCTTCCGTAAACAGCTCCTAATGTTAATCCAGCACCACCTGGATAATTGAAATAATAAACTCCACCAACTAACTCCCCTGCAGCAAACAGTCCTGGAATTATATTGTTTTCGGTATTAATGACTTCTGCTTTATTATTGACCCTAATTCCACCAAATGTGAATGTAATTCCGGTTGTTACGCTATAAGCTTCGTATGGTGGCTCATCTATAGGTTGTGCCCAGTTGGACTTAGGAGGTGTAATTCCTTTTGTACATTTACCGTCCTTCACAGTGGGATCAAACTTTACAGGCTCAATAGATGAATTAAATTCTTTTATGGTTTTAACAAAATTCTCAACATTAATTTCAAGTTTTTCAGCTAACTCTTCCAAGGTATTTGCCTCTGTCTTAGTCACATCCCTAATGCGATATTCGTCTCTCATTAGATGTAATGTTTTTTGATCAAAAATTTGATAAGCAGTTCTCTGAGGCTGCTCCATTATCAAACCACCGTATTTTGCATACGTATAATTACGAAAATCAGCACCCTCATCCAAAAATCTTTCGCCGTTAATATTTACAACTACAGCAAATGGATACGAATGCTTTTGAAAAGATTCTCCAACTGTCAAATCTCCAAACGCTGGCGCATTTAAATCCCATGCAACAGAATGACAACCACTCCAATGACCGTAAGGCTGTGCTCCAATATCTAACGCCATTTTAATACCATCTCCAGTATTATAGGGAGTACCTCTGACTTTCGCGAGTTCCCATCCAGGACCTAAATATCTACAGCGCATTTCACTATTCGCCTCAAAACCGCCAGAGGCAAGAACAACAGATGAAGCGTGTACGTCATAAGAACCCTCGGGACCTCTCACAGAAACACCCGTTACTCTTCCATTTGAATCCGTAATTAATTTAGTAGCTTTTGATTCATATCGTATTTCAACATCTGCATTAGAAGCAGCCTCAAGAAGTGCATCTATAAGTCCCCAACCGCCTCCTACTATCTCAAGTATCAATCCTCCCCAAAAACGTAGTTTTCCATCTACCTTAAATGCTTGACGTCCACCAGCAAGAACCAATCTAAGGCCTTTTGACTGCATCCACTTTAAAGTAGGAAGTGACTGATCTATCAGGGTAGAAGCCAGATCTCCATCAGTTTGATATTCAGTAACTCTTGCTAAGTCATCAAAAAATTTCTCATGGGTATAAGGCTCTATTTCAATATTCTCTTTTTCTTCATCAGAGAGATCGGGAACTAGTTCGTAAATGTCATCCATTCCCTGAAAAGCAAAACGGAACAAGCCACCTGAGAAAGCAGAATTTCCACCTCTCCAAGGCTCTGGTGCTTTTTCTAATACAAGAACAGATGCTCCACCGTCACGTGCAGACAATGCTGAACACAAGGCTGCATTTCCGCACCCAATTACAACTACATCATATTTTTTTTCATTCATCTGAAAACTATCCTTATTTATATTTTGAAATTTATCTCGTTTAAAGGTTATTTTTAGCTTATCAATTTAATATACTCAAAGTGTATCAACTGTTCAATTCCTAACTGGGGAATGATTTATAACCCTTAACTTTCTAAAAGTTTATAAAGATGCCGAAAATACTAATTACCAATGATGACGGAATAGAATCGAAAGGTCTAGAAGCTCTATACGATGCAGCTACTACATTAGGAGAAGTCTGTGTTTTCGCTCCTAATAGCAATCAGAGTGCTACAGGTCACTCATTGACTTTAAATAGACCACTACGTGTAAAAGAAATTAAAGAACAGTGGTTTTCTGTGGACGGAACTCCTACTGACTGCGTGAATGTTGCATTAAATGGCTTTCTGGAAAATAAAACACCCGATTTGATTCTTTCCGGTATTAACATAGGTACCAATCTAGGTGATGATGTCACCTACTCTGGCACTATAGCTGCTGCAATGGAAGGTACCTTGCTCGGTGTATCGTCTATCGCTATTTCGCAAGATTGTGAAGAAAATACTTCAACAGACTTTGAATTGGCAAAAAAAACAATTATTTTCCTTGCCAAAAAAATATTAAAAGAAAAACTGCCACCAAGAGTATTTTTGAATATAAACGTGCCAAATGTAAGCACAGAAGATTGCCTAGGAATCCAAGTTGCGAGTCAGGGAAAACGAGTCTATGGTGACCGAATAGTAAAAAGAAAAGATCCTAGAGGAGTTGACTATTTTTGGATTGGAGGTGATAAACTAAATTCGAGTTATGAACCTAATACCGATTTTGCTGCAATTGAATCAAACCATATATCTGTCACCCCCGTAAAAATGGATCTAACTGACGAAGAATATAAACTTCATCTCAAGAAATGGAATTTTGATGAATTTATTTAGAAATAGTCCAATAAATAGTGAAAAAAGATGGGAAATAGCTCGGATAGAGATGATAGAAAAACAAATCATTGGAAGAGGCATTAAAGATAAAAAAGTAATTGACGTAATGAGCAAAGTTCCCAGACACCATTTTTGTCCAGAAGTCTTCAAGGAAGACTCTTACGCAGACAAGTCTATTCCAATAGGACACGGACAAACCATTTCCCAGCCCTATATGGTTGCCGCAAGTTTAGAATCTCTTTCACTAAAAGGAAACGAAAAGATTCTTGAAATAGGGTCAGGTTCAGGTTATGTAACTGCTCTTTTATGTGAAATGGGACTTACAGTTCGAGCAATTGAAAGAATTTCCGTTTTATCAGAGTCAGCAAGAACAAAACTTGAAAAACTTGGATACTCTAACTTCCTTCTATGGACTGCGGACGGAACTTATGGCTGGAGCGAGGAAGCACCCTTCGATGCAATTCTTTCTGCAGCATCCGGTGCAAGACCACCACAACCATGGCTAGAACAACTTACCAGTACTGGCACTCTGGTAATGCCTATAGGCGATGAAACGAATCAGAAATTAACAAAAGTAATCAGCAATACAGATGGGACTTTTAAGACTGAAGAAATAGTTGGATGTGTCTTTGTGAAACTTATCGGGCGTCATGGCTGGAAATCTTAGCAAGGAGAACAGAAGTGAAACTTCGCCCAACCGAAATGGATGATTTTTTAACAGAACCAAGAATTGCTCGAATCTCTTCAATAAACCAAGATGGTTCTCCACATATCGTTCCAGTAGTATATCTTTTTTTCCCTGACAAAGGCACTTTTTACTTCAACACCAAAACCTACACTCTTACCATAAAAAACTTACGCAGAAATCCGAAAGTTTCAGTTTGTGTTGATGATGGTTCATATCCTTTTAGAGCAGTTACAGTATCAGGCATCGCACATATTTCGGAAGAAATGGAAAATGACCACGAGGGACAAAAAATGCTAGTGGACCATTTTTACGGACCTGAAATGTGGGAAGACTGGATCAAATCACCCAAAGTAGAAGGAATTAGAGTTCGAGTAACAATCGAACCAAAGAAATGGAAATGGTGGGATCAACGGAGAAAATTATCAGGCTCTGTAAAGATTTAAATTATTTAGAAAAATTTCCAGCTCACTAGCAACGCTCCACCCACAGTCAAGAAAGTCCCAACCACAATAGGCAACGTAACTTTTTCAACATCTCGAAGCAAAAGATGACTTAGTATCAAAGCAAAAAATGGAGATGTAGAAGCTATAGGCTGAGTAATACTTATATCTCCTCTCATGACTGCATGAAAGCTAAGTATAAAAGTTCCAGTATTGACCAGACCACAAATCCCGTAATAATACCAAGCCTTACCCCAGGCTAAGTTTGGTCTGTAATTTTTGGGAAGGGCAAAAGAAAAGCTTAGGATAAAAATAAGACCAGAAATTGTAGTGATAGTAACACCAATTAAAGGCGAAAATAGTATACTTAGCCCTATCTTACGTACTATCGCACCTGCGGCAAATGAAAATACAGCTGCCATCGGCAACCAGATATAACGCCTATCCCAAGAAAGATCTCCACTTTTTTTGATTGAGAATAAGGCACATCCTCCAACAATCATTATAGTTCCAATCCAAATTAGCGGACTAGGTCTCTCTCCAAGTACCATATATGCCATAATTGCAGCTACAAGTGGTTGTACCGATTTCAATGGAACTGCCCTAGAAACTCCAAGGTGATGGATGCCATAAAAAATGAATAACCTTCCAAGACAAGGACCTAACAAACCCGAGACAAAGAAACAAAGTACTGCAGTCCTATCAATTAGTCGCAAATCAGAAAAAATAAGAACAAGCGCTAATAAAAAAGGAACACTAACAATCAAACCGATTACCACGCCAGAAGTTGCATTCGCATATCGCTGACCCATTCGGATAATAATGCTAAATGTTGCTGCGCCAATGGCAGCACAAAAAGCAAAAATACATGCTGTAGTTTGATCAATCATTCTCAAGACACCCAACAAATAGACTCAGAAAATTCTCCATGAAATAATCGCTCCACCAAGAACAATTAACAAAGTTCCGATAAGAATTAAAATAGTAATTTTCTCTTCATCTTTAAAAAACACTCTACTAAAAAGAAGTGCAAATAATGGGGCCATAGAAGAAAGGGGTGTTACTATTGAAAGATCTCCGTAGTTCAGCCCTACAAAATGAAAAAACACAGATGCGGTGTTGAGAAACCCTGAGAAAGTATAGAATTTCCATGCTTGAACATTTTTCAAGCTTGGCCTTTGGGTTGTCGAAAAAAATCGGGAAAAAAGTACCAGGAATAAAAACCCCGAAATACTCATAATTGTAATAGCCAACAATGGCGAATCTACTATCCTGACTCCCGTTTTTCTAAATACATGAGATAAAGACAACGACAAAACAGCAAGGAAGGGAATCCAAATATATTTTCTATTCCAACTACTATCGTTATCTTTCTTGTATGTAATTGAAATGCAACCAGTAACTATCAGTATTGTACCAAGCCATATAAATGGTCCAGGCCTCTCTCCTAAGAGCATAACTCCAAAAATAGATGCAAAAAGTGGCATAGTAGAAGTAAGCGGCATAGCACGAGATACACCTAGATAATGTATCCCTGAGAAATAAAGCACTCTTCCTACTGCAGGACCTAGAAATCCTGCTATTGAAAGTAAAAACAGTGCTTTCAGATTCCACCAATGAGATTGCCAAGTAAAACTACAGAGTAGAACCAATAAAGGGATACTTACGATCAATCCAATAAGAACACCAGTATAAGCATTACCGTGATGTCTTCCTTGTCTTACAATTATAGAAAATGTGCCGGTGGACACAGCAGTTAAAATTGAAAAAATACCTGTGAGAGTAAGATCAGTCATATGCCCAAAGAATAAAATGGAAAGCTGAAAGAATCATTTTAACATTACTCTGAGAATTAACCCATTTCATTAAGATATTTTTTGCAATTGAATTTTAAGTTTAAATTTCCTAGAATCCCATATTACTAAACTATTCTTTCCTACCTAATTTAAGAGAACAAATGATTCCAACTGAACAGTTCGACAAAGCTTTTGAGTCAGCTTTTAGAGATAGAGACAATTTCATTAAATACGTCAAGAATTTTTCTGAAGAACAAGCATTTTGGAAACCTCCAGATAATGAATGGAGCATAATAGAAGGAATCGAGCATACACTTTTGGTCGATGTGTTTTTCAGGAAATCGGCTTTGGAAGTTCTAGAAAAAGCAAAAAAGGAAGGAAAATGGATCACAGAATTAGAAAATAAAGAAAAAATGTCCCTAGAAGCACTTAGAAATAGAGAACAGGGATTTGTAGAGTCTCCTGAATCTTTGCTACCTAAGGGCAGAAACGATTTACAGCAAATGATAAGAGAACTTTATCCTTCTAAGATGGCTATCCATGAATCACTTATTTCCTACAGAACATTAGATTTATCACTTCTTATTCCAAGTCCTCGACCAAAATACGGTGCGTTAAATATTTATGAACGCATATACTATTCTGGAATCCATGATTTCTTGCATCAAGAACAAATGATCCGAGCAAGTCAAAATCAGAGTTTTCCTAAACTACAATATTAAATTTTTATTTTACGATATTGTTTTTGCTTATGTTACATATATACTTTTGCAGTTAACCAGAGAAGGAAGAGATGCTAATCAAATCTATTCTTTGATCCAGTCTTTGATTGTCTTAGGAAATGTTGATTCGTTGTAACGTCTCTTAACTGGGAGAACTTCTGTTTTAGAGATTCCTCTTCTTGCTATTAAATAATCTTTATTTTTACTTTTAGCAAAAATAATTGTTCGAAGTTTTTTTTCATTTTTACCAAACAAAGAAACCGTCATACGGTAACTATCAAAGTCATATTCGTCCTTATTTATATCAGAATCTTCATACTCTAAATCTTTCAATCTATTCAAGAAACTATCAACCTCTGCAACATTCACTTTTTTTTCTTTAAGATTCGTAAACTCCCAAGAGTTTTTATCCGTTCCCCCAAAAAGACCTGCAAGAGGTCTTCGCAAAACCATCTTCTTACTACCAGGATATTCTACAATTACTTTTTGAATTTTCTCAATACTATCAAATACTACAAGCCTTCTGTCTCGGAAGTATTTAGTTCTCCTGGTAATTTTTTCGTAATCTTTCTTGTTCAACAAAAATATTCTTTTTTGCCCAACAAATTTCCCATACGCTTTCTTTCCATCGAACAATTTACTTATTACAAAAGTATTGAGGGTTTCTTTATCTTCTTTTTTCTTTTTAATATAAACATCAAATTTCCTTACATCTTTCGATCCTAAACCATAACCCGAAAGATTTTTTTTCGGATTATCAATATAACCTGCAGAATTAGACCACTTTATATCCCACAACAAATCATCAATATGCTTATGTCTGCCTTTGAATCTAAGCGGTCTTTTTCCAGAAGAAGATTGAACCGATACATCCCATTCTTTTTTTGACTTTCTAATTGAATCGAATGTGTTTCCATTCCAAGAAAACCGAATCCGCGTTACATGATCTACATCATAATCAATTAAGTTTTTCTTTCTTATTTTAAATATATTCTTAGGCAAATTATTCATCGTGTGTTGCTTCATCAAAAACACAGGTCCACCACTAAGCCTCCTGGCATAGAAATACACTTCCTTCTTTTTCTTTCCTTTTGACTTCTTCGTATTTATAGGGGCAAAACTGATCTCTCTCTCACCTACAATCACGCCATCGTCTGGCTTTTCAGAAGTTCTATCTTTAAATACATGGTAGATGTACTTTGGATTATCCAAACCATATTTAGACAGATCTTTTGGGTTTTCTTCTACAAATCGAGCAACCTGATCCCATCTCAAAGTTGAAACTACCCCTTCAGTCTCCACTGAATCTGATTCCTCTTTGAGAGGAAATACCAAATTCCACTTATCTTTATTTTCTTTATTCCTCTTAGCGTCAAAGATTTTTTTCATTCCGCTCGAGAAAGCACTGACTTTATTTGCATCTGTAGGCATTGTAGTTATGAGGTACTTATCTCTGATATCAAATATTTTCTTATCAAATTTCTTTAAAACTGCGATATCTACAGTTGCTACTTCTCCATTTCCAAGTAAAACATACCTAAATTTTCCTGTGGGATTTTTATTCCCTAATTTCAAGACTATATCCTTGGAATCTTTAAATTTCATTGATAAAAGTTGTGAGGTATTTTTAAGCCCAAACTCTTCAAGGGACTTCACTTTTCCGATTCGTCTTTGTTCTTTTATCTGGGACACAACTTTCAACATTTTTTCCAACACTTCTTCATCAACGCTGGCAACAATAGGATTGATTATAGAAAAACCTTTAGTATTACGTTTCAATACATATTTATTTTTCTTACCGTAAAAAGAGAGTTTTTCTAGATTTGAGGTGTCTTTCGAACCGATTAATTTAAGGCTAATTTCTTTTTTCTTCTCAGCTTCTTTTGCCCATTTTACATCGTATAGATAGTAGGCTGAGGATAGGACTACCAGAATTAGTAATAATAATAAATTCTTCTTGCCATTCACCTTAGACGCCTTCTTTTATCTTAACCGCCTTCTGCTTACATAAACGGCAGTACCAATCAAAATGATAAAAATCGGGATAACAAGAAACGTTAAAATCCATACATAAGAACCTTCATTACCTTCTATTAGCAATGGATCACCCGTTCTAGTTTTAGGTCTTATGGATATTAAATCTTTCTCTCCACCTAACCAGTTCATTGAATTCAAGACTAAATTTGAATTGCCCTGCATACGTATATACCCATCGGTTGCGAAATCCACATCTCCATAGACAACCATCCTTGCCTCTTTTTTGTTGCTCTTAGATTGAAAAGATGCTGCAGCACCAAGAGTAACAGGACCAGCATTCATACTTTTCTCATCATAGGACAACGCTTTGTCGCCAACTTCAACCTTTGGCACCCAGAAACTTCCTTTGCCAGTTTTGACGAGTTCTTCTCCCTTCAAGCCAATTTTAGGATCTGCTTTAAAATTAACCATTCTAGAAGTCGGAAAAACTGTCGCCATTCCTTTCAAACTCTTTGTGATTGCATGAATCCCGTAACTAGCAACAAATGGCGTTAGAGCATTACCACCAACCATCGCAAATCGAACTGCCTGAGGATCTATCACATACGACTTAGGTGTTTGGAATCCATATTTATTCAATAGAGAAAAGAGATTTTCGAAATTATTCTCATCTGAGCCAAAGTTTGGCTCCAAGAATACTAACAACCTACCCCCTTCATTCATATAATCTTTCAAAAACTTAGATTCAACAGAGGTAATATCTTTTTTGGGATCTGCTATTACTAAAATCCTAGCATCTTCAGGAACGGCTTTCTTTCTCACAAGCAACAGAGACTCTGTTTTGTAATTGTCTCCCCTGAGAAAATTTGCGAGAGCAAACAAGTTTTTACGACTTTTCCCTCCAGTAAAAAGTCTTTCGCCATGACCTGTTAAAAAATATACCTTTTTTTGTTCGGTCTGAACTGTTTTCAAAATAGCGTTTACAATTGCATTTTCGGACAAAGAGTATATTTTTTCCGATCTAAAATCTTTTGATAAAGGCATTTTTCCTTTACTTATATTTGACTTTGACGAATTTTCCTTACTGGAAAATCTATGGATCACAACAATGGTACCGTAATGCTCAACATCATATAATTTTGCAATAGTCGGATTTGCATCTAAATCAACAAACTTAAAACTAACTTGATCTGTATATCTGGTATACCTTTCTAGAGCCTCTTTTATAGAGGGTTGTCTTAATTTCTTAATAAAAGCAACAAGTTCAATTTTTACTTTTTCCCTGTCGAGTTTTTTCAAAACTTTCACTGTTTTACTAGAAAGACTGTGAAACTTACCTGGAGTAATATCCCAAATATGAAAATGTTTAAAAGAGAAAAGATTCAAGACAAATATCAGGGCAATAACCACAAAACACATTATTGTGACCTGTATTCCTGACTTGGTCGATCTTTGGCTAAAACCTTTCTTCAATTCCGAGCTAGATGACCACAACGCAACAACAAAGAGCACAACACCCAAGAATCCGGTTACATAAACCCAATAAGAAACGCCTTCAAAAAGATCTCTGCCTGCCCAACCAGTTATGGTAAGGACAAGAAAGAAAGCCGAAGCTATAAAAATATAAAGTGAATGACTTGCCAAGACTTATCCCCTCCACCGATGAGATTCTAGGGAACGAAGTGAAAGAAATAAACAGATAAAAATCAAACTCAAGAAAAAGATAATATCTCTTGTATCAATAATTCCCGCTACAAAATTTTTCAAGTGCAATCCAATAGACATTTGACGCAATACTGTAGAAACCATCGCTGGTGCTGATGCAGAAAGAAATTCAACAATAAAACTCAACAATAAAATCATAAATGCAGACATTGCGGCAATAATTTGATTTGATGTCCAAGAACTAGCTAGCAAACCTACCGACAGAAAAGAACAACCCATAAGAAAAATACCCAAGAAGGATGATGCTATAACAGACCATTCCACTCTCACGAAAGTACTTAAAAGAATTGGATATATTAATAAAATTGAAAGCATTAGCAGATAAATAGAAACAACAGACAGAAACTTACCTAAAAGGATTTGTGTATCTTTAATAGGGTAAGTGAGAAGCATTTCCATAGTACCTTGTTTTTTTTCTTCGCTGAATAACTTCATTGTCAAAAGGGGTGTAATGAATAACAGAGTAACACTAACACTAGCAAAAACCTGCTGCGAAAGAATCCATGATGTAGGGGTTATATTATATTGCGCAGCGAGTTGAGGATTTCGAGACAATTGCATTGAAATCATTCCATACTGCGCAAACGCACTAGAGAAAAAACCACCCATAAACAAACTCCATACACCTAAAACTACATAGGCAATAGGTGAAAAAAAGAAACTTGAAAGTTCTCTTTTACATACAACCAACACACTATTCATCAACATTCTCCTCAATACTACCAGTTTCACCACTTACTATTTTTACGAAAATTTCTTCCAAAGTAATACTTTCTTTTCGTATCTCTGTAAGTTTTCCAGATTTCTCATATACAGCAGATGCTAAATTTGAACGAAGATCCTTTTCAGAATCTACTTCATAGTGAACTTCACCATTTTTAATTCCCCTCAATCGCACATTTTCCACACCGTCTATTTTTTTCAAGATATCTGAAAATTTATCTTCTTCTCCAACTACAGACAAAAATGTTCTGTTTTTTTCATTCATACTGTCTGCAAGAGCATCTAATTCTCCAGCAGCCGCCAACTTTCCTTGATGAATAATCACAACTCTATCACAGACCATATTCACCTCAGGCAAAATATGAGTACTTAACATTATAGTTCTATTCCCTTTCAATTCTTTGATCAAATTTCTAATTTCAACAATTTGAGCAGGATCTAAACCTGAAGTCGGTTCATCTAGTAACATAACTGGAGGATCATTAACTAATGCTTGCGCTAGACCTACTCTCTGCCTATACCCTTTGGAGAGATGTCCTATTACTCTATATCGAACATTTTCCAAGCCACATTTTTCTATAACGGAACCAATGGCACTATTTTTTTCGGAAGCAGACAAGCCCTTAATAGAAGCTGAATAATCTAAATATGCACTCACAGTCATTTCTGGATAAAGTGGATTATTCTCAGGAAGATAACCAAGATTTTTCTGCACATTCAAGGGGTCCTGAGAAACATCAAAACCAGCAATATGAGCTGACCCTGACGAAGCTGGCATATATCCAGTTAGTATTTTCATCGTAGTAGATTTTCCGGCGCCATTAGGACCAAGAAATCCAACAATCTCGCCTTCTTCCACGTCAAAAGAAATTCCACGAACAGCTTCTACGTTTCCATAAAATTTCGAAAGATTATCAACATTAATCAAAACATATTTCCTGAATGAGAATTAAAATTCAAAAAACACACAATATTTACGATTTCCTGAAAACTGCATCTAAAAATAGATAAAAATGAGAGGAATTGCAAGATGAAATTTTATTACAATTCAAAATCTCCACGTTCTGCAGCAATTCTCATTATTTCATAAACTTGTAAAACCCTAGGTCCTTTATACTCCAAACTAACAGTAAATGATTCTCCTTTGTCTAAAACTAACTCTCTCTCACCATCAAATGCAATAACTGAACTAGTTGATGTTTTATATTCAAATGAATTTCTCATCTTAATTTTTCTGAAACTGGAAACATTTACAGGGACAACCATACCTGGAGCGACAGGAGACATTACTCGCTTTCCATTCTTCGTCTTTCTATTAGACATTTTCAAAAATAACCCTTCCTGGTCTTCAGGAGCAATTGACACAAAACTGCATCCTATCGAGGAAAGGCCAAGACTACCTGGTATACAGCAAGTCAAGGCTAAGAATTCTAATTTAGAAATATCCCATACTGCTTTAGAACCCGCATAAGATTGCCGAACAAGTGCGATATCTACTAGAGCCTTTTCTTTTTGCCCCGAATGAAAAATCAAAGAAAGACACTTTGTTTTTCTAACTTGAGAAGAATAAAACTTCGGATCATTTACATAAAATCCTGCAGCAAGCCCAGCAACTGTACCCTCGATATTTTGAGGAAAAACATTATTTGTTCCAGTAGAAAGAGGAATCAATGGAATATTCCCACAACCTTTAGAAACAGCTCTACTAGTTCCATCTCCACCCAATGCAATAATTGCATCCAATTTTTTCTTCTTCATTAAGGTAGCAGCTTTAATAGAATCTTCTGTAGTTCCGCTAGCATTTATATCTAGCAGATGTAGTTTTGTATTTCCTGGATTGTCTAAAAAACTATTCATTTCTTCAACAACGGATGAACCAAGAGAACCAGCATCCTTTAACAAATAAATATTTTTTACTTTACTAGAAACCAATCCTGATACTACTCTCTTTAAAATCAGAAGTTTTTCATGGTTACTAAAAGAACTAGCTAAAGAAACTATTCTTCGTACATCTTTACCAGAATGCGGATTAGCAATTATCCCAACACTACCTTTGTTTTTTAACATTCAAGCAATTCCTTAAATCAATATCTCTAGATAAAAGAGTCTAAATGAAACTATAATTCAAAAGAATAAAAGAGTAGTATGAAAGAAGAACCTAAAAAAGGAAACTTTCAATGAAAAATCATAAGAACTCCATTAAGAAAGATGCAATCTCAATATTCTATTCTGGTTTAAATGAATGCAAACCAACCGAAAGTTTCTCAAAAAAAATAAAACTAAGAAGAGTTGGAGAAAATAAAATCATAAGAATTTCAACAACCAACTTTACTCTTTCACCAAAAGGAAAAGTCTTTGTAATTGGAGCAGGAAAAGCATCATCACACATGGCTTATTATTTGGAGAGAGAAATAAAAGATATTATATCTTCAGGTATCGTTATTACCCCATATAAATATAAAAAGAAATGTGAAAAAATTAAAGTTTTAGAAGCTTCACATCCTCTGCCCGACAGGAATGGAATTTCTCATACAAATAAAATTATCAACCTAGTACAAAATTGCGAGAAAGATGACCTTGTTTTTTTTCTTCTTTCAGGTGGAGCCTCTTCTCTTTTAGTAAAACCAGCAAATGGAATTGAACTAGAAGAAAAATCATGGTTAACACAAAATCTATTGAATGCGGGTGCTACAATCAATGAACTCAATTGTGTCCGAAAACATCTCTCCCAAATAAAAGGTGGACAGTTGGCACTTAAAACATTACCTGCAAAATTAATTACTCTATATATTTCAGATGTTATTGGTAATAAACTGGATGTAATTGGATCTGGTCCCACCTATGGAGACAATACTTCTTTTGATGATGCATACAATATTCTAATAGAAAAAGAATTATGGAAAAAAACCCCGAGGAACATAAAAAAATATATAGAACAGGGAATAGAAGGGGAAAAAAGGGAAACACCCTCACGTAAATTACTACCAAAAAATAAATTATTTTTTTTCATGATGTCCGATTTAAATACTGCTATTACTGCATCTTCAAAAAAAGCAAAATCTTTAGGTTACAAAACAAAAGTTCTTTCCAGAAATTTACATGGAGAGGCAAATGAAGTCGGAAAGTACCTATCAACAATCGCTAAAAAAGAAAAAAACAAACTTTCAATTTCTACTTGTATAATTTGCGGCGGAGAAACTACTGTAACTGTTAAAGGCAATGGAAAAGGAGGTAGATGTCAAGAACTAGCCTTAAAGTTTGCAATAGAAATAAAAGGAATTTCCAAGATACTCTTGCTCGCTTCTGGCACTGACGGAAAAGACGGTCCAACTAGTTCTTCCGGCGCAATTGTCAATGGAAGAACTATAAATTCAAAAAAACTCATTATTGACTCAGAAGAATCCTTACGTAACAATAACAGCAATATTTTTCTGAAATCTAGGAATTCACTTTTCAAAACAGGCCCAACAGGCACAAACGTAATGGATATTTTAGTTCTACTTATAAGATAACTTAAAATTAGAAGTGAAGAAGGACAGAACTTGCTTAACCATAATCACATCAAAAATGTTTTTTTCTTCGTTATATTTGTTTTTTTCATCAATACCAGTCTTTCTTATGCACAAGAAATTACTGTAGCCGACTTCAACAATATTCAGATAAAAAAAAATTCGAATATTCCTCTAGGTTGGATTCTTAAAATTTGGAGAGGCAAACCAGACCTTAAATTAATCAAGGAAAAAGAGGATAAAATTTATCGGTTACGAAGCAAGGCATCTGCGATATCAATATACAAAGAAATTAAATTAGATGTACGTAAATCCCCTATTTTAGAATGGACCTGGAAAACTACAAAAATTCCAGAAAAAGGTTCTGCAAAACATTATTCAAGAGATGATCAAGCAATTGGAATTTACGTCGTATTTCCTAGATTCCCAAGTATGTTAAATAGTAGACTTATTGCATACATTTGGGACTCTAATGTTCCTAAAGGCAAAATTCTAAGAAGTCGGAAGCAACTGATGGTTCACTATATTGTTGTAAGAAGCGGAAAGAAAGATTTGAAAAAATGGATTACTGAAAGAAGAAACGTTTTAGAAGACTACAAAAAGATTTTTTCTTCATCTCCTCCTAAGATAGGAGGGATTTCAATAATGATTGACTCAGATGATACAAATGATTCTGCCGAAAGTTTCATAAAGAAGATTACATTCAAAGGATTGTCACCTAAAAAAGGTGGTTAACTCAAAACTTTTCTAAAAAAATAAATGAGAACCTATGTTAATAGGGATAGATATTGGTGGAACGAATTTAAAGTCTGCTATCTTCAAACTATCCGGCGAGATTGTTAATAAAAAGATTTTCAAAACAAGCGACCCAGGATTAGAAAAAAAGCTTACAAAATTTGTCAACCAATCCAAAATTAAATTCGACACAGGAAATAACATTTTCGGCATAGGTATTTCCATTGCAGGACTTTTAAATAAAAAGAAGAAACTCGTAGTTTCTCCCAATCTGACAAATTTTAAATTTCCTGAATTCATGCAATTTTTAAAAAGAGAATTTAAAGAAGTTCCCACAAACGTCATGAACGACGCGAACGCTGCAGCAATAGGAGAGCACACCGTTGGATTCAAAAAAAAATACAGAAGTATTTTCCTTCTTACTCTTGGAACTGGGATAGGTGGCGCTTTTATAAATAACCATTCTTTATGGGAAGGAAGCTTTGGAACAGCTTCCGAAATAGGACATACGTGTATAAAAGCAAATGGAAATTTGTGTAATTGTGGAGTTAAAGGTTGTCTGGAATCTTATTTTTCAGGATGGGCAATTGAGAAAAAGGCAAGGAGAATTGCGAAACTTTATACTAAAAGCAGTATAGCAAAATTAGAACTAATTTCTCCTTTAGAAATATCAAATCTTTGCAAACTTGGAGATAAAAGAAGTCAAGAAATATGGAAGGAATCCGGAACTTATTTAGGTATTGCCTTAAGCAACGTGATAAACCTAATAAATCCAGAAACAATTATTCTAACTGGAGGATTAACAAAAGCAAAAAAATATTTCCTTCCCTACACCCTTAAGAAATGCGAAGAACTATCCTTAAAAAATCTCTACAAGAATACAAATATAAAAACAGGGAAACTTGGAATCTGGTCAGGCACCTATGGCTCTATTCAAACTTTCGTAAAATAATACAAATTTTAGTTGACAGCTTAACATTGTTAATCTATGGTTAACTTTTTTAATTTCAGTTAACATAAATGAAGGTACATATGACGAAAAGATTAATGACAAAAAGACTGATGACAGAAAAGAAAATTCTCACACCCAGCTTAGAGCATTACCTTAGAACTATTCATGAGTTACAAAAAGAAAAAGGTTATGCAAGGGTAACCGACGTAGCTGAAAAACTTAAAGTTGCCAAGCCTGCAGTTTCAAACGCATTAAAAAAACTAATTGCAAATAAACTTGTAGACCATAAAGTTTATGAAAGCATACTATTGACAAAAAAGGGTGAGGAACAAGCAATCAATGTTTCTGGAAAGTTTTCTATACTAGTAAATTTTCTAACCGAAATATTGGGCATCAATGAAGAAAAAGCATTCTTGGATGCTTGTCTTATGGAGCACTATATTAGCCCTACTTCCCTAAATCGTTTTTTGGATCTTTTACGATTTTTCGAATCAAAAGAAAATACTGAATTATTGAATATTTTCAAAAAATACCAAAGAGATTGCGAAAGCGATGACAATTGTCCTACTTGCAGTTTCCACTGTGATGTAAGCACAAACGAGGAGTACAGATTAATATGAACAACGACAACAAAGTAAATGCGGTATCTCTAGGAATAGGATTCCAATTCAATAATGACATTCAAATAGAATCATCTGAGTTATTTGCTAACACAAATGCTGACTCAGTAAAAATAAAACATTTGAATGAAAATTATGTTTTGGAGAAAACGAAAAACGGGAAGCTCATTTTAAAAAAATAATTTCTAGTAACACAGAACTCCATGATTCTCTTTCAGCTAATTATGTCCAGCCAAAAAAGAGAGGATTGAATTTATTAACCTCTTTAGAAGGAAACAAAGATGAATAGTTTTGCAAAAAAAGCTGGACTAATATTTATGTCGTTTTTAATTGCAGTTTCGTCATTTGCGGCAAGCAAAGCGATGGCTGATAAAGAAGTAAATTTATATTCTTATCGCCAACCATTTCTCATCATGCCGCTTCTTAACGAATTCAATAAACAAACTGGCATAACAACAAACGTAGTTTATGCAAAAAAAGGTATGCTTCAAAAAATAAAAGCAAAACCTGGATCTGCCGATGCAGTTTTAACTGTTGATATTAGTAGACTTAGCAAACTTGAAAAAGCGGGACTTTTACAACCTATCAAATCCTCAGTTCTAAACAGAAATATTCCTGCAGAATATCGTCATCCTAAAGGATATTGGTATGGGTTGACTACAAGGGCTCGTATTGTTTATGCAAGCAAAGATAGAGTGAAAAAAGGTTCTTTGAAAAATTATGAAGACCTAGCTGATCCTAAATGGAAAGGTAAGATTTGCATACGTTCTGGAAAGCATGTTTACAATATTTCTTTATTCGCTTCCATTATAAATGCGCACGGAAGTGCCGCTGCTGAAAAGTGGCTAAGAGGACTTCATTCAAATTTAGCCAGAAAACCACAAGGTAATGATAGAGCACAAGTAAAAGGCATTTATTCCGGTGTTTGTGACTTAGCAATTGGAAATACTTATTACATGGGTAAAATGCAAACTAACAAGAAAAAACCTGTACAAAAGAAATGGGCGAAATCTGTATATTTGATTTTTCCAAATCAAGGAAACAGAGGAACTCATGTGAATATTAGTGGCGCGGCTGTAACTAAAAGCGCAAAAAATAAAGGCAATGCCGTTAAACTTATTGAGTTCCTAAGTGGAAAATTTGCACAAAAGATGTATGCACATCAAAACTTTGAATATCCAGTTAAAAGCGGAATTGCAATCCATCCTCTTGTTGAGTCTTGGGGTAGTTTTCAAGCTGACAACGTAAAACTTTCAAAGATTGCAAATTTACGCGGTGCAGCATCGAAATTGGTAGACAAAGTCAATTTCAATAAGTAAATCCTGTTTTATAAATCGGCAGCTA
>CAZLCI010000036.1:0-20688 GCA_964558115.1 uncultured Nitrospinaceae bacterium
TGATTACAAAAAGTGGAACCAATTTGTATTCCAAAAAAGAAACAATAAAATAAGCAGCTCCTAAAACCATTACAAAAAGAACTAGCAAGTAAGACAAAGTAGACCAGTAAAAGAACTTTTTCATATTATTTTGGGTAAATTCGGTTTGTTCAAGAATTACTCTTCCAACCATCAGAGATAAAAGTGGCAGTATAGGCAAAATATAGTGCGGTTGCTTAGCCGGAATAAAAGCAAAGAAAATGAAGACAATTACAAATGGAGAAACCACGAAAGTCCATTCGTCAGAAAATAAACTTTTTCTCTTTTTCCAGAAAAAGAGAAATGTCAGAGGAATAAAAATAGAAAATGGAAGGAACAGATCCCAAATTCGAAAAAAATAATAATAAAAAGGTTTAAAATGTCGTGCAGTTTCTCCAACAATTTTCAAATCGAATGGTTGCCCCCCTTCCAAAAGGAACCAATACATTGCTTCATCTGGGTTCCAAAGATAGAGTAACGAGTACCAACTTACAGAAATGAGAAGAGTGATTAGCGACAAAAACATAATATCAAAAGAAAAAATTCTTCGTAATCTTTTCTTAACCAAAAGAATTATTAAAATTGGCAATACCACAACAAGAAATATCACGTGAGCCTTCGTAAGAAATGCGATGGAAAACATCAAGAAAAATGAAACAAACAAAAAAATATTATTTCTTTTCATTACTTTTTGAAAGATATATAAACAGGCAAAACATGAGGCCGAAAAAATCATGTCCGGCGCTCCTCTTCGAGCAAGGACAACAAATAAATAAGCAGAAAAAGTTATAAAAACGGAGAGAATGCCTAGATGATCCCCACCTAAATCTTTTCCCCAAAGAAAAACAATAAAAAGCATAAGAAAAGCAGCTATCAAAGAAGGCATTCTAATTGAAGACCAACTAACACTTCCAAAAAAATGAGAAAGAAATGAAGCAGTCCAATGATATAAAGGTGGTTTTGTAATATAGGGCTTTCCATCTATTTTAGGGACTAAAAGATCGTTAGTTTCAACCATCTCTTTAACAATTTTAATACTTCGTATCTCAACTGGCAACTTCGCAAGACCACCACCTATATTTAGAGAGATCAACAAGAAAGGAACAAAAAGAATCCACAATTTAAATTGAGAAAAGAAATTTAAGATAAAAGACAAAAATGAATTTTTGGAAAACATAACTTACAAACTTATGTCCTTATGAGAAAATTCATGAACTTTCTCCAACACATAATTTACTTTACTATCTTCCATATATGGATAGATTGGCAAAGACAAAACCTCTTCTCCATAGTTTTCAGCAACAGGAAATGAACCTTTTGGATAAGACAGAAATTCATATGCAGGATGAAGATGTACTGGAATAGGATAATGTAATCCTGTACCAATTCCAGCATCATTTAGGAATTTAGCCATTGAATCTCTTTTAGAGTTCCTTATAACAAATAGATGCCAAGCTGGAGTTGAACCTGTTGGAAAACTTGGGAGAATCAATCCGGGAGTATTTTTAAGACCTTCTAAGTATTTCTTTGCGACAGAATTTCTCATTTTATTCCACAATCTCAATAGAGGAAGTTTTGTTTTTAAAACTGCAGCTTGAATTGAGTCTATTCTATCATTTAACCCTACAGCACTGTGAACATATTTCTCTGTTCTTCCGTGATTTGCATATGCTCTTATTTTTTTAGATAAATTTTGATCATTTGTAGTAATCGCCCCACTATCTCCAAATCCTCCTAAACACTTAGAAGGGAAAAAAGAATAACAAGAAATCAAACCAAAAGTACCTACTCTCTGTCCTTCGAACAAAGCTCCTTGTGCCTGAGCTACATCTTCGATAAGAGTTAATCCTTTTTCAATACAAATTTCATGCAATTCTTTGATAGGTGCAGGAATACCATAAAGATGAACAGGAAGTATGACTTTTGTCCTTGAATTTATAGAATGTTTAACTGATTCAAGAGAAATCTGTGCTGTATCAATATCTACATCACAAAGTATCGGCTTAAGTCCTGCCTGGACAATCGCCTCAACTGTAGGTACAGCAGTTAAAGTAGTAGTTATCACTTCTGATTCTTCAGGTAATTCTAGCGATTTCAAGGCAAGGATAAGTGCAGAGGTCCCACTTTTAAGACCTACTGCGTAATCTCTATTTTCTAAATCCGCTAATAAATTCTCAAATTCTTTTACTGCAATCCCACCAATAAAACTTGTTTCAGAAATAATATTCATCAGTTCGGAATCTATTTCATCTTTAAGGTTTAGGTACTGGGGGAGTAAATCGACAAATGGGACTTTCATGAAACTATTCTTCCTCTTCGCTTTTATAAAAGAAATTTAATTATCTAACTTAACTTTTTTAAAATCTACAACCATAGAAATAATCTAATTGTATAAAAATACAAATTCAAGGCGAATTAAAATCTAAAAGAAGTTTCTTTAGAATTTTTGATTCTGAAAAATATTAGCATGAAACCTAGCTATATTTAATCGAAAAAAGATAAAATGTAATTTCACTATTCAAAATCATAAACTTCAGGTGGAACTTTGGAAATAAATTCAGATATCATAATCATATTCGTGATTTGCTCGTTTTTTATAGGATTCTTTAAAAGTACATTTACTACTGGAATAGGACTAGTTCTCTTTCCAGTGCTTGCACTATTTTGGCCTACTAAACTAATTCTCGGAATAATTGCTGTTTTAATGTGGCTGACGGACTATTCAGCGGGTTCTCTCTTTTGGAAAAAATGGGAAAGTTCACTTGTTAAAATCGTAGTTCCCGGATTTTATATAGGAATTTTTATAGGCACATTTTTTCTCATTCAACTCTCAGATTTTTGGCTCAGGAAATTTCTCGGGATTGCCTGTATTATATTTTCTTTCTTCCAAATCTGGAATGAGAAACAAAACAAATCATCCAAATCGAATGTAAGAAACTCAAAACTTAGTAGTTCTACCTCTGGTGTGATTCTGGGAATTATTGGTGGAATTACAAGTGCGATGTTCCACGCTGGAGGTTTAATTCTTAGCCTATTTTATCTAAATAGAGGTCTCAAGAAAATTCCGCTAGTTGCAACAATCATTTTCACATGGTTTTGGGTAAATCCTTTTAAAGTTATAAATTTTTGGTATCATGATTTGGTGAATAAGGAAATGATCTTTATTGCTATCCTAATGTTTCCTGTAAGTTTCTTAGGAAGTTGGATAGGACGCAAACTTCTTTATCTTGTCCCTCAAAACATTTTTAATTTTGGTCTCCTTTTTTTAGCTTTGCTCACTGCTTCAAAGCTTATTATAGAATAATATTTTAGGGGTCATTAGTGTCAGTTACTCGCGAAAATAAACTTACAAAAAGAATAATAGACTCTGATGTTCATCATGTTCCTCCTTCTACAGAGTCTCTTTTTCCATACCTTGAAAAACACTGGATAAATTATATCAATGAAACCGGATTTAAATCGCTACCACAGGTCTCTTATCCAAAAACCGGACACGGAGGAGTAAGACAGGATTCTTTCCCGAAAAATGGAGGGCCTCCTGGTTCTGATTTGTCATTTTTTCAAAAACAAGTATTAGATGAATATGACATTAATTATGCGATCCTAAATGGAACTTACTATAATGTTTCTTTCTTAGGAATCCCTGAATTCGGATCCTCTTTAGCATCTGCTCATAATGATTGGACAATTGAAAATTGGTTGGAAAAAGATTCGCGTCTTTTAGGATCCATTACTGTATCTCTAAGTGACCCTAATCATGCAGTAGAAGAAATTAAAAGAGTCGGTCAAAGAAAGGACATGGTACAAGTCCTTTTTCCAGCTGGATCTCACTCTCCATATGGACAGAGAAAATTTCACGAAATTTATGAAATCGCAGAAGATTTAGGACTCCCCATTGCAATTCACTTTGGAGGAACTGGAGTCGGCACAGCTCCTCCACCAACTGCTGTCGGTTGGCCTACCTATTATATTGAATGGCATACATCTATGACTCAGGCTTTTATGACACATGCAACAAGTTTTATTTGTGAAGGTGTATTTGAAACTTTTCCGAAATTAAAAATTATCCTTATTGAAGGTGGTGTTGCTTGGATTCCTGGTTTGCTTTGGAGATTAGACAAGAACTTTCTAGGACTCCGACATGAAGTCCCATGGGTAAAACGGTTACCTAGTGAGTATTTCTTTGATCACTTCAAAATAACTACGCAACCTATGGAAGAACCAGAATCAACACAAGACCTCTTAGAAATGTTTAGAATGGTAAAGGCTGAGAAAACGTTATTTTTTGCCACCGATTATCCCCACTGGGATTTTGACTCACCTACGCATGCCTTACCCAATGCTCTAGACGAACAAACCAGAGAAAGAATAATGTTCAAGAATGCAAATGAGACATATAATTTACATTAATCACTCAAGTACTTTCCTTGTTTACTAAATAGATACCAAGCGCAATAAGAAAAGAACCTGTTATCATAAATAATGTTAGTGGTTCTGAAAGAATAAGTGCCCCAAGAAAAACGCCAAACAGAGGGCATAAGAACATAAAAGCACTTACTCTTTTAGCAGGGAATTCTTTGATTAACCAAATCCATAAAATTATAGTTAATCCAGTACCAACAATTCCATTAAAACCAACTCCAGTTATGACATTTAAATCGACTGTGACTGGAAGAGATTCATTAAAAATAAAGGCTAATAAAACGAATGGGATGACTGCAAAAAGCTGCGTCCATGCCGTTATTCTATAAGCGTCCACCCCTACAAGATTCATTTTGAGATATAAAGATTGATATGCCCATACCAAGGCAGCAAGTATTACAAGAGCATCTCCAAACCATGTACTACCGCCTTTTGAAGAAAGATTGTCCCCAAACAAAAAAACCATCCCTGCAAATGCAGAAACAAAACCTATTACCGCTTTTAAACCAACTTTCTCTTCTTTCGCAATTAATGTTGCTAGTGCCACATACAAAAGTGGTTGAACATATAAAAATAATGAAGCCCGTCCAGCCGTACTATATACCAAGCCATTATAATACAAGAGAAAAACAAGATTATGGAGAAAAATATTCACCCAAAAACTGGGCTTACTGCCTTTCCCCGTAATTTTTGGTGGACTAAATTTGTTCTGCATTATAAAAATTAAAATAAAAACCGTTATTGCAGAAACAAGACTTCTCATCCAAAGAAATGAAAATGGTTCTAAAGAACGCAATCCAATTTTTGCAGTAGAAAAACTGAGTCCCCACAAAAAAGTCACAGAAATAACTAAAACCCAAAAACGCAAATAGATTCCCATCATGTTAAAAAACAAATATATTTCGTATGTATGCAGATAACATTAGAATTAATAATAAATCAAACGAAGAAAGAGAAGTTTGTAAAACCATAAGGCTATCAAGAATTTCGACGATTTGATAATATTACGAAAAAGGAGATTGTTAATGGCTAGAATAACTTTCAAACCCAAAAGAAAATTACTCAAAAACAAAAGAACTGTAGGAACAAATTCAAATCAAGATATATCTGCGAAGGAAATTGCAAAAAAACTTAAAAGATTTTCAGTCGTAAGTAAAAATGCTCCAGAATATAGAATTAAATCTTTAGAACTACATGGGTGGATTTGTGCAAAATGCGGAAGAGAATTTAATCAATCGAACTTACACGAACTTACTGTTCATCACAAAGATAGTAATCATAAAAACAATCCTCCAGATGGAAGCAATTGGGAAAACTTATGCATACACTGCCATGAAGATGAACACTCTAGAGATATTTTAAGTGACCACTTCACCAAATAAGAAAGCTATTTTATGATTTTCAAAATATCCCCTGGAAATGCTAATGGCTCTACTAGTATTCCAGCTTCAAAATCCCATTCTATAAGAGCGATAGCTTTTGCATCATTATCCGAAGGCGAAAGTATAATTTCCAATTTACTAGATTCTAATGACAGTAATTCTGCATTAAAAGTATACGAATCATTTGGAGCTAAGATATCCAGAGATGAAGAAGGTTTAAAAATTCAAGGATTCAACGGAAAACCAAAAGTTCCAAATAGTCTTATAAATGTAGGAAATTCTGGGACAACATGCAGAATAGCTTTGGGAACTGCAGTTTTACTTGATAATCAATATGCATATTTTGATGGAGATTCACAAACTAGGAATCGACCAATGGGGCCACTCTTGTACGCACTAAAAAATTTAGGAGCAAATATTAAAAATGAGACCCAAAACGGGAATCTACCCATAAGTATCGGAGGTCCCTGGACTGGAGGATCAACAAAAGTTGATGGAATCACGAGTCAATTCACAACTAGCCTTCTAATTAACGCTCCTTTTGGATTGGACAATACTTACATTGAACCATTTAATCTGAATGAAAAACCATATGTGGAGATGACTTTATGGTGGTTAGATAAGTTAGGATTAAATTTTTATCATGACAATTTAGACAAATTCAGAATCCCCGGGGGGCAGACCCTTAAAAGTTTTGAAATTAGTGTGCCAGCAGATTTCAGTTCTGCAGCCTTTTTAGCAGCTGCAGGAGCTTTACCTGGTGGAAATGTCAGACTTAGTGGCTTAGACTTTACAGATCCTCAAGGAGATAAATATTTCTTCCAGATATTAGATTCGATGGGTGCAAAGATAATGAATCATAATGATGGTTCTATTCAAGTAACTGGAAATAAACTTTTGGGTGGGGAATTTGATCTAAATGACACCCCCGATCTTCTTCCAATACTCTCAATTTTAGGAGCCTTCGCAGAGGGAGAAACAAGAATAGTTAATGTGCCTCAGGCAAGGATAAAAGAAACAGATAGGATCTCCTCTATGAGGACTGTCATAGAAGATTTAGGAGGTAGAGTAAAAGAAAGCGAACACGGCCTCACTATTTACGGGGAGGGACTTTTAGGAGGAAAAACCACAGGATTTAATGACCATCGAATAGTTATGTCTTGTGCAATAGCAGGTCTAGCTTCCAAAAATCCTGTAGAAGTCGATACAGCAGAAGCAGTCACAATAACTTTTCCAAACTTTATCACTAAAATGCAAGATATAAACGTTTCTATTCAAACTCAAAACAAATGAGATTAATTTAAAAAATGCCTATTTACGAGTATAAATGTAAAAATTGCAATTTCATTTCAGGACACCTGATCCTAAAACCTTCTGACAGAAAAAAGATTCTTTGTAGGAATTGTAATGGGAGTAAATTACGTAAAATAGTCTCTAGGTTTGCGACTCACAAAACTGAATCCCAGAGAGTAGCTGAATTTGATCCGACTAAGAAAACTGATGATTCTTTCTATAAAGATGATCGAAACATAGGCCTTTGGGCGCAAAAAAGAATGCAACAATTAGGAATGGATACAGGCGATTCTTTCAAGGAAACTTTAGAGAAAGGTCGTTCTAAAAAAATATTAGATAACTTATAAAACGATTTTTCTATTCACAAAATTTCTCAAATGCCAATAAATGAGAATAATTCATATATCTGATTCTTTATTTTTTTTAAAAATGGAAAAAGTATTGTGTTGCTTTTTTCAAAAAATTTGATATATGAAGTATTATTATTTGATAAAGATGGAAAAATTATAAAGAATAAGATATGTCCTTTGACTGTACACACGATTCCTCCTAGGAATCGACTGAAACATCCCTTAGCATTTAAATTAATGAATTTAAAAATCGCAAAAAGAATTAGGGTTTGAACAGCCCAAAGAATAATAAAAAGTGTCCATGGCAAAGCAGTCATTCCAAAACCATAAGAACTAAATAATGACCTGAGGAAAGGAAAATAAACTTGGGAAGAAGTTGCTAAAAAGAAAGCCAAACTCATTATTCCTAATGAAAATAACTCCTTTAAAGTCCCCTTCAGAAAACCTCTCAAAAAAAGAAGGAAAATAACAACAACAAACAATAAATCTAAAAAAGGAAAAGATTCCATTTTTTTCCTACTCCGAAAATTACTTTCATATATTTTGAATCCACATTATTAATGCGTCCTCTTTTTTTCCATCATCTACGTAATAATCTTTTCGCATTGCTATAACTGAAAAGCCAAATTTTTCATAAAGTCCTATTGCAGTTTTGTTTCCTATTCGAACCTCAAGAGTTGCTCTCTGAGCACCAAGTTGGATTGCCTCTTCTAATATTTTTTCCAGAAAAAAACTCCCCAAACCCTTCCCTTGAAATTTTTCAGAAATTGCAAAATTTAAAATATAGCATTCATCTACAATCATTTGCCAAAAAGAATAACCATAAATGATAGAATTCTTATCTCCACCATCAATAACGGTAGAATGGTGTACTTCATTTTTCAAACCAAAATAAAACAAATCCGTAAGAATTTTTTTTGACCATGGAAACGGATATACTTCTCTTTCAATATTTAGAACACTACTAACATCTTTTTCTTTCATATCTCTTACTATCAGATTGGAAATGTCATAGTTTTTTTGATTGAAATTCAAAGTTCTACCTCATAAAATTGATACACTTAACACCAAAACATTATTCTGCGAACATCGACTTACCATTACATTAATATTAATATAAATTAAAATCAGAAATAATTACTTATACTTATTTTGTATCCAATTATGAATCTATCGTAGGAGATACTAATCATGAGTGCAAAAATTACTTTTCTTGGACAGTCTACATTTTTAGGAGAGAGTGACAAAGGGAAAAAGTTTTATATTGATCCATGGCTTGAAGGAAACCCTAGATGTCCTGAAGAATATAAAACACCAGAAAATGTTGATTTGATATTACTTACTCATGGCCATGCTGATCATGTTTCCGACGTAGTCAATGTTTTTAATACAAGTAATTGTAATGTTGCTGGACCTTACGAACTAGTGAATTTACTTTCCGATGAAGGAAATTTTGGAGATAAAGCAGTTCCTATGGGAAAAGGAGGAAATATTAATTTAGATGGTTTAGAAATTACCCTTACCCACGCTATGCACAGTTCCAGTTATAATGGAGAATATTCCGGAGAACCTTGTGGAATAATTATGAAATTTGAAAATGGAAAAACTCTTTACCATGCGGGGGATACCAATGTTTTTGGAGATATGAAAATAATTTCTGAACTTTATTCTCCAGATCTTTGCCTTCTTCCCATCGGCAGTAGGTTTACAATGGACGGAAAAGAAGCAGCCCTTGCTACGGAACTTCTTTCTGCAAAAAAAGTAGTTCCAATACATTTCAAAACGTTTCCTTTGCTTACTGGGACATCAGAACAATACGAAGAAGAAATTAAAAAAAGAGGTTTATCTACACAAATAACCGTTTTAGAACCAGGAGAATCAATAGAAATTTAAAACTAATCCAAAAAATTTGAATTTGACCAATTTTGTTTTAAAACAATATTTTTGAATTTTTTGACTGGGTTTTCTTCGCTATAATCAAATTTTTGCATTAATTTTTTACTATTCTCTACCGCTGGTTGGTCAAAAGGATTAACTCCTCGAAGAATCCCACTATAGACAACTGTCCATTGCCAAAGCGAAATCATAGTTGCAACGTCAGAGAAAGAAAGTTTTTCTAATGATAAAACCATATGAGGACATTCATACCTTTCTGCTTCGGCAAGTAAAACACTGTGTTCAAGATCAAGATATTCATCGCATATAAGTCCATCAGATAAAGAAATATTCTTGTTAGAACTTTCTAAACGAAGACTTAAACCCAACATATTTTTTCTGCCATCAAAAAAACGTTGATTAGTATGATGATGACTCTCTGGTGCATCAGAATAAATGACCGTTTGCCCCATTCCTTTTTTACAATAACTTTCATGGACTAATTGAGTTATGAGTTCTCCTAAACCACGAAAACACTTCCCATATCCGAAAACAAAAAGTTCAGTAAATCCTAGGATTTCAAACATGTATAGTCTTAAGGAAAGAGCTTTTGCAAGATTTAAATGTAATCTTACTTCTGGCAAAAATTGTTTATGGGCTTCCTCGAACGAGTGATCTAATTCTACTACCTGGTCAATTTGATTTAAAATTAGAGCAATTGGCAAAAAAGAATTATTCTGTCCAGCAGAGAAACGACCTCCGACTTGATCTGGATGTGGAAGAATTGAAAGAGAATTTTTTTTTGCAAAATCTGACAAACTACTATTGGTAGAATCAGTAACAACCAGAAATTGATATCCTTTCTCAAATAAAACTTCTGATGCTTTAACCACATTAATAGTATCGCCAGACTTACTAATTGATACAATCAAAGTATTTGAAATGGAAAAACCAGCATTTCTTGATACCAGATCACCAAATACCCCATTTCCTTCAAGTGAATCAACAAAAAATAATTTTTTAGATGAATTATTTCGGAAGAGAGCGTCGTATAAGGCAATCGTATTTCGAATAGAACCACCGTTACCAATTACTACTATATTCTTTTTCTGAGAGTAAAATGGCAACAAGTCAGAAATTTTTTGCATATCAGGTCTAACTACTGAAAAATGTGGTTCAGAAATGCCATTATTGTAGAACGAAATTGCATCTTTACATTTCAAAGAGTCTTCAAGCATTAATTTCGCTTCATTAATTGCACTTTTTTGTAGAGGTGACGCAGACTTTGAAATCTTATCGTATATTTTCTCTGAACCAGAATAAAAAATAACACTCATTTCATAACCTATAATAGTAGAGCAAATAATTTAACTAACAAAACAAGTTGATTGTGAACTTTAACATAAAATAAAACTCTTGACCGAAATAGATAATTATAATTTAATACTTTTTAATGTTTTCATGAAAGAGGGCCTTGTTAGGCCCTCTTTCTTAATTAAGTACAATTCTTCATAGAGAATATTTCAAAAATAGGTTAGATTCTCTTTCTTTTTTCGTTATTTAATGAATAGCATCATTTGAGAAGGAATTTTAGATTGAATTCTTCAACTTTTATTTATGTAGGACTTACGATTCTATTTTTCGGCATTTGGGGAACGTTTATGAAAATTGGACAAGAACGTTTGGGTTCAATGAACCACTTAATACTTATGGGTATTACTCTACTCCCTATCACTATTCTTGGAGTATTGTTATACCGTTCATCTTTCCCAACTATAAGTTCTGCATATATTTTTCCGATTTGTGCTGCTATTTCTACCGCACTAGGAATGTATTTTTTGACTACTGCGATCTCGCATTCAGAAAATAATATAATTGCGGTAATTGCTTTATCTGCACTTTATCCTGGAGTAACTGCTTTTCTTGCATATTTATTCCTGAATGAAACTTTAACTTTGCAAAAGATTGCAGGGCTATTTTTAGCAATTATCGCTGCAATCCTTTTCGCATTCTAAGAAAAATATTATGAATGATAATAATCGAAAATTAAGAATTGGAATTGATACAGGCGGTACTTTTACCGATATCGTCGGAGTCAAAACAGATACAGGTGAAATTTTCAGTACTAAAACGCCTACAACAACATCCGATCCTAGTTTAGGATTGATGCAAGGTATCGATAAAATACTTAAAGAAACAAAAATGCGTGACCGAGATATATCTGGCATTTACCACGGAACTACGGTTGCAACAAACGCAATTTTAGAAGAGAAATTTGACAATCTTGGTCTTATTATCACTTCTGGATTTAGACATCTTCTTGAAATAGGTCTCGTTACTCAAAAAGAGCATTTTATAGATTCAACGAACTTCACCTCTAGATTAATTCAAGAACCTTTAAAAGCATTAGTTCCGCCAGAGAGAGTGCTTGAAGTTAACGAAAGAATCTCTTCTGCTGGAAAGATTTTAAATCCATTGCAAGAAAAAGAAATATGTCTTTTACCAAAAAAATTTAAAGAAATAGGTGTTTCTTCTGTAGGTGTTTGTCTTCTTCACTCTTATGCTAATGCTATTCATGAAAAGTCAATAAGAGAAATTTTTGAAAAAGAGTTTCCTGAATGTGAATTGAGTATTTCTTCATTGGTATCACCAGAACCTGGGGAATATGATAGAGCAATTACAACCCTATTAGATTCTTTCATAAAACCATACGTAAAAAGCTATCTCAAAAAAAGTTCGGGGAAAATAGAAGAGAAATATAAAAACATTCCATTCCTCATCATGAAAAGCAACGGTGGGGTTGCCTCAAACGAAGAAATTTCTAAGAAACCTATCTCAACAGTTTTATCCGGACCTGCAGCAGGTGCACTGTCTGCTTCTTATCTCGGAAGAATCTCAGGTATTGACAAGTTGATAACTCTTGATGGTGGTGGAACTTCAACTGATATTGCAATCATAGAGGATGGGGAGGCAAAAAGGTCCGCTAATCATAAAATCGGTAGTTTTTCTCTTAAAATTCCGATGATAGATATTACAACAATAGGTACAGGTGGCGGTTCAATCGCCTGGATGAACTCTGAAAAAAGGTTGAAAGTAGGTCCTCAAAGTGCGGGCGCTAGTCCCGGACCTGTTTGTTATGGACAAGGAGGTGAAAATCCTACAGTTACTGATGCAAATTTAGTTTTAGCTAGAAGTCCTCTTCATTTAGCTGGGGGCGAAATAAAATTAAACAAAGCTCTCGCTATGAAGGCAATGAGAAATCTCGCTAAATATTTCAAAATTGACCCTATGGAAATGGCTGCTGGTGTAGTTGAAATTACAGCATGGAATCAAGTACATGCAATTAGACAAACAACAGTAAAAAAAGGGTTGTCCCCTCAAGAGTTCTCCCTTATGGCGTTCGGTGGTTCAGGACCGTTGACTGCTGGACTTGTTGCAGAATTCTTAGGAATTGAAAGTGTAATTATTCCTCCTTTTGCTGGTATGACTAGTGCTTTCGGTCTTGAGGTCGTAGATCTGATGAACGAACATATCTATCGTTACGAGAAAAAAGAAAATGACTTGGATATTCAAGAATTAAATTCAATTTTTGAGGACTTGGAGGCTCAAGCAACACAGATTCTATCTGAAGAAAACGTACCGGAGTCTCGCCAACTTTTAAAACGAAACATAAGAATGCAATATGAAAACGAATCAAATGAGATTGATATTGAAGTCCCCTCTGGTTTCATTTCAAATATTTCAATGAAAGAAATTTTGAAAAAATTTCATTTCTACTATCAAAAGCAATTCAACAAAAATTTCATTGATCAAAGACAAGTAGAAATTACAAATTTGAATATTGTAAGTTATGGTCTTACTCAACCACCGAATTTGCCATTGATTCAATCTGGAGACGAATCTGCTGAAGAAGCATATAAAGGTGCAAGATTGGTTTGGTTTCCTGAAACAAATGGCTTTGTTGATACACCTATTTACTATCGCGAACGATTACTTGAAGGAAACTTTATCCCTGGACCCGCTGTTATAGAAAGTTTTGGGAGTACTACCGTCGTTTTTCCAAAACAGGAAGCTAGAGTTGATAGGTTTGGCAATTTATTACTAGTTTCTAAGTCTGATTTAACAAAACAAAACCAAAGAGCTGGGAGAGCAACAGGTCTTCACGGTGTAGGAGCGGCCTAAATGAATGCTAATCCAATTGTAAGCGAAATACTTTCTGGTGCAATTCTTTCTATTGAAATGGAATTAGAAGAATATTTAGTTAGATCATGGAGATGCGATTCCTTAAGAGATGGCAATAATTTTTCAGTTAAATTCTATGATAAATTCGGAAGATCTCTAACTTCAAAAATGCTAGGGACCGGCATTGATGCGATTCTTGCTAAGTTTAGTAATGAAGAAATAAATCACGGTGACGCATTCATACAAAATGATTCTTTTCTGTCATTAAATGGTATCGGTGATTCATCAGAAATTTGCATTACTCAACCACTTTTCGCAGAAAAAGAATTAATCTCTTACATACAGGTTCGAGCACAACATGATGATTTAGGAGGTATTTGTTTTGGAGGAACATCTACTCACTCTGAGGATAATTTTCATGAAGGAATCATTATTGAGCCAATTAAAATAAAAGAAGGTCATAAATTAAAAGAAGAAATATTTGATCTTATAGTTAAAAATAGTAGGCAACCGGACATTCTTAAAGATGACTTACATGCAAAGATTTCTGTGCTAAATTTAGGCGCTCAGCTACTTAAAGACCTCATAAAAAGATACGGAAAAGACGAACTAAAAGCATGTTTTTCGGATCTTCTAAGGGAATCTAAAGATGCTTTTAAAAATTTAATAGAAAAAAATATTAAAGATGGTGAATGGAAAATCAAAAAAACAATTGCTCCTGATCATTTTGAAAGTAAAAACTATGTGATTTTAACTCTATCAAAGGAAGACAACAAACTTAGCTTGAACTTTACTGGAACTTCCGATCAGTCTGAAGGACCAATCAACTGTCCTCTCTATGGGAACGGTGTGAATTTTGTCGCGAGACTTTTAACACCATTTTTGCTTCAATTAGAAAATGATTCTGATCAAAGGAATAACATAAGAGTGAATGACGGAGCTTGTAAAATCTTGGAAATAATTCTTCCAGAAAACAGAACATTAGTTACTCCTGATTTTCCTGCTCCTATAGGTCTTCGTCTCTTAACTGTCAGCAGTATTATTTCCGGTTTTAATGAGCTTTTGTTCAAGGCAAGTTCTGGAAAAACACGGGTTGGATTTGAAAATTTAAATACTCTTAGCTTTTTTAGTGAAAACAAAAAAAATAGAACTACACTTTTTCGTGAGTCTATTGGCTCAGGAGCAGGTGCCTCTTTCAATAGTGATGGAGTCTCCTCAGTACTACCTCTATCTGGAACTGGCAGAATACCAGTTGAAATTGCTGAAAGTCGTTATCCATTACAAATTATCCGAGAGGAACTAACAGTAGACTCAGCAGGTCATGGAAAATTCAGAGGAGGATTAGGAGTCACAAAAGAATACCATTTAGAAGAAGATTCTTTAATTTCACTAACTCGAAACGGAGATGAAGCATTTGTGCTAGGAAAAATTGGAGGACATAATGGTACTCCATCGAAACAATTAATTTCACACAAAAGTTCAAAAAAGACTCCGCTCCCATCAATAATTTCTTCTGAGAAAATTACTATAGGCGAAAGTTTGACAATTCAAGCTTCTGGAGGGGGAGGATATGGAAATCCTCTACAAAGAAATATTCATCTAGTGAAAGAGGATGTATCGAGAGGCTATATTTCTCGTTCTACAGCCTTGAAAACTTACGGAGTAGTTTTCAAGAACAACAAAAGTTTAGAAATAGACGAAAAACTTACAAAAAAAGAAAGACAGCAACTAAGTAAAAAGAAAAAATAATTTATTTTTATTCAAGAAATCCTTTTGAGTAATTGTTTTTGCTTTTTGTTTAATGTATTTTTTATTTTTCCGCTTTAGTAGTTATTTTTCAAATTGAAATAAAAGGGGGATTCATCGATATGGCGATTAGGGTTGGTATTAACGGTTTTGGGAGAATAGGACGTAATTTATTAAGAGCTGCAATAAATGATAAGAATATCGAAATTGTTGCTGTTAACGATTTAACAGATCCTAAGACTCTTTCTCATTTACTTAGATTTGATTCAATTCATGGTCGCTTTGATGGAACCGTTGAATCCGATGAAGATTCTATAATTGTAAATGGGAAAAAAATAAAAGTCCTCTCCACGAGGAACCCTGCAGATCTGCCATGGGAAGACCTAGGCGTAGAAATTGCCGTAGAAAGCACAGGAATTTTCACTAAGAGAGAAGATGCGGGAAAGCATATCGAAGCAGGAGCAAAAAAAGTAATCATTTCAGCACCTGCCTCCGGAGAGGACATAACAGTTGTTCTTGGTGTAAATGATGACAAATATAACCATGACGAACATCACATAATCTCCAATGCAAGTTGCACAACAAACTGTCTTGCACCAGTGGCAAAAGTTTTGCATGAAAAATTTAAAATACGTCATGGTCTAATGACAACAACACATGCGTACACAAATGATCAAAAGATTTTAGATTTACCTCATAGCGATCTTCGTCGAGCAAGAGCCGCTGCAGTAAGTATGATTCCAACATCTACTGGTGCTGCTAAAGCAGTCGGATTAGTTTTGCCAGAGTTAAACGGAAAACTAGACGGAATGGCTATCAGAGTACCTACACAGGATGTCTCAGTTGTTGATCTTGTTGCAGAACTAGGAGAAGAAGTAACTGCAGAAGAAGTCAATGACACACTCAAAGAAGCTTCTGAAGGAAAAATGAAAGGCATTCTTGATTATACCGACGAACCACTTGTTTCGATTGATTTTCTTGGATCATCAGCATCATCGACAATTGATGGATTATCAACAAAAGTCCTAGATAACAAAATGGTTAAAATTATTTCTTGGTATGATAATGAATGGGGATTTTCATGCCGCATGGTAGACCTAATTAACAAAATTGGTGCAAATTTATAAAAGTCAATGTTTTCTAGAGGATAAAGAATGACAGAAATAACAAGTGGAATAGATAGCGATGTCAAGAAACTTGGAATTGAAGATGTGGATGTTTCTGACAAACATATACTACTAAGAACAGACTTTAATGTGCCTATGGATGACCAAAATAACATTACTGATGATACCCGTCTTAGATCCGTATTACCAACTATCAATTACTTATTAGATTCAGGTTCAAAAATAGTTGTCATGTCACATTTAGGAAGGCCGAAAGGAAAAACGAATCCCAAACTAACCTTAGCACCCGTGGCAAAAAGGCTCAGTAGACTCCTAGAGAAAGATTGTCTTTTAGCACCTGAAGTTATTGGGAGCAAAGCGAAAAAAATGGTCGCAGAAATGGAGAATTCAAGTATTTTGATGTTAGAAAATGTTAGATTTCATCCAGGAGAAGAAGACGACGATGAAGAGTTTGCCAAAGAAATTTCTGATTTTGGAGACATTTATGTAAATGACGCTTTTGGAAATGCCCACAGAAAACACGCTTCTATGTCTTCAATTACAAAATTTGTACAGCCTGCAGTCGCTGGGTATTTAATGATAAAAGAAGTTAATTATCTCAAGCGGGCAGTAGTAAATCCAATGAGACCTGTTGTTGCTATTCTTGGAGGTGCAAAAGCTAGTAGTAAAATAGGAATTATTGAAAAGCTTCTAGGCAAAATGGATAAGATTATTATTGGTGGTGGTATGGCTGGTACATTCCATAAAGCAATGGGATATGAAATGGGCAATTCACTTGTTGAAGAACATTTAATTGACACTGCGAAATCTATTGTAAAAAAATCATCAGAATTAGGTATACATTTATATCTTCCTTGTGACTACGTAGTTGCAGATAAATTTGAGGGTGCCGCAGAAACCAAAGTAGTTCCAGCTCAAGAGATTCCTTCTGAATGGTTTGCATTAGATATCGGACCCGCTACTACAGCCTTATATTCAGAAGTATTGCAAGATGCAAAAACTATTGTTTGGAATGGTCCTATGGGCGTCTTTGAATTAGACGCTTTCAGTAGAGGAACTTATGCAATGGTAAATCACGTCGCAAACTCATATGCCCTAACTATTGTTGGAGGTGGAGATACAGATGTCGCGGTTCATAATGCGGGTGAATCTAGAAGGATTTCATATATAAGTACAGGTGGAGGAGCTTTCCTAGAACTTCTGGAAGGAAAAGATTTACCAGGTCTTGCCTCTCTAACTAATAAGTAATAGGGATATAAAGGATTTTTTATGAGACGTGCAGTTGTTACAGGTAATTGGAAGATGAATACAAATAAAGAAGAAGCTCTGTCACTAACTAATAGCATCATTGCAAATACCGAGGATATAATAAATGTTGATATCGTAATTGCCCCACCTTTTTTAGGTATTACTTCTCTTGCAAAAATTTTGAATCAAACAAAAATAAGATTATGCGCTCAAAATTGCTCGCATGAAAGAAACGGAGCACATACCGGTGAAGTTAGTGCATCAATGTTAAGACATGCCGGAGTGTCACATGTTATTCTTGGTCATAGCGAAAGAAGAGAAAATTTAGGAGAAAGTGACGAATTAATAGCTAAAAAGTTATCATCATCCATTGAAGAAGAACTGACGCCTATTTTATGCTTTGGAGAACCACTTTCTGCAAGAGAATCAGGAAAAGCATTAACATACGTAGAAACTCAGTTGAATTTAAGTTTATTGCAAGTTTTTGATGAACCCCCTAAAGATTTAATACTAGCCTATGAACCTATTTGGGCTATCGGTAGTGGACAAACGGCTACTCCTGAACAAGCTGAGGAAATACATTCTTTTACCAGGGAAAATATAGCGAATAAATATGGAAGTGATTATGCAAAAGAAATTAGAATACTCTACGGAGGAAGCGTAAAACCTGAAAACGCTTTGGAATTATTCCAACAACCTGATATAGATGGTGGATTAATTGGTGGAGCAAGTTTACTTGCGGATGATTTCACAAAGATAATCAAATCGGCTAGTAACATTTGAATTAATAGAAAGAGAGAAATCTAATGATTATAATAGTAACTATCCTACATGTTGTTATAGCTATTTTTTTAATACTAACAGTTCTTCTACAAGCAGGAAAAGGTGCAGGCATAGGAGCTGCTTTTGGGGGTTCAAGTGATACAATGATGGGAGTTAGAGGTTCTACTGGTCTTCTTGGAAAATTAACAGCAACTGCAGCTATACTTTTCATGGTTACTTCCTTACTACTATCTTACTTAGCTGCCTCAAATCCAAATGAGTCAATTATAATAAATAAAGCAGCACAAACAGAGAAACAAAAGAAAAGTACTAAATAATACCTATCCACCTGCCCTAAAGGCTAGGGATGATTGTCAAAAGAATTCTGCTAATAACTCCTCTTGTAATTATCTTTCTACTTCTGCAATCATATTTTTGGGTTCCAAAATTCGACGAACAGTTTTTGGGATCTGGGAAAAGATTGACTCAATATATTCAGGGCTCTATTGGTGACGCTCAAATCTTAAATCCGATTCTCCATGCAGATTCTTCAAGTGGAACTATAACAAATAAAATATTTGATGGACTAATCGACAGAAATAGGGACCTATCATACAGAGGAAGACTCGCAAAATCTTGGGAAATAATTGAAGAAGCCTTTTTTGTTCCAAATACAAAAACAATATCGGCAGAAAAAATAGCCAGAAAACTAGAAAAAGCTAAAAATAATTCAAATTTTCCATGGCTAGACAACATTACTTCTATAGAAGTTATTCCTCCAAAAAGAATTAAAGTTTCACAGAATTCTGAGAATCAAAATAAATCGACTGAAATTTATTATCCAAAAAGAATAAAACTAACCTTAAAAAAGGTCGATCAAGATCTATTTGATAAAATTAAAAATGATTTCGATGAAAAGTTAATAGAAGATGACTATTCATCTTTCAAAAAAGGATCTAAAAACAAGAGAATAAAACTCACTGAACATAATCCAATAATAATTTTTAAATTAAGACAAGGAGTAAAATTTCACGATGGGCATGAATTTGATGCAAAAGATGTTTTATTTACTTACAATTCGATCATGGAGAATAAAAACCTTTCTCCAAGAAAATCGGATTTTGAACCAATAAAAAACATTCAAATCATTAATAAAAGTAAAATCAAAATAACATATAAAAGACTCTACTCTCCTGCTTTCGGTACTTGGTCAATTGGAATATTACCAGAGCACCTTTTGAACAAGGAATCTCTTAGAAAAGAGTCAATGAGTAGAAAAATAGACAAAACAACTTTCTCTCTTCGTTTAAGCAAATTCAATAGGAATCCAATTGGAACAGGCCCATTTAAGTTTAAAGAATGGAGAAGTGACGAATTAATTAAACTACAAAGAAATGACAAATATTGGGAAGGACCTCCTAACTACAGTGAATTTATCTATCGGATAATTCCAGATTCATTAACTCAAGAAATGGCCTTTTACACAGGGACCATTGATAGTTATGGGGCAGGAGTACATCAAGTAAACAGACTAAAAAAAGACAAACGATTTCAAGTTTTTTCTGGTTTATCTTTTGGGTATACATATATAGGTTACAATATGAGGAGAGAACCTTTCAACGACCATCGTGTTAGAAAAGCACTCGGCATGGCAATCAACACTAAGCAGATTCATGAATTTATTCTCAATAATCAAGCAGAAGATATTACTGGGCCATTCATAAAACAAGGTCCTCATTATAATAATTCTATTAGCCCAATCCCATATGATCCAAAAAAAGCAGTCAAACTTCTACATGAAGCTGGATGGAAAAAGAAAAATGGAAATTTAGTCAAAAATGGGAAGAAACTAAGTTTTAAGCTTTTAACAAATCATGGAAATGATATTAGAAAATCAATTGCTACTGTGGTTCAGGATTCATGGAAAAAAATAGGTATTACAGTAACCTTTGATACAGTGGAATGGGCAGTTTTCATTAAGAAACATATTAACCAATTAAATTTTGATGCAGTTATTCTTGGATGGAGTTTAGGATTAGCACCTGACTTATTTCAAATTTGGCATTCTAGTCAAACAAAAAAGGGACAATTAAATTTCGTTGGATACAAAAACAAAAAAGCAGACGAACTCATTGTAAAAATTCGTCAAGAATATGACCTCAAAAAACAGATAAAATACGCACATAAACTTCATAAAATAATCGCTGCAGACCAACCATACACATTCTTATACAATTCTAAATGGACTGCACTTCTTGACAGAAAAATTGCAATACTACGAAA
>CAZLCI010000037.1:0-20198 GCA_964558115.1 uncultured Nitrospinaceae bacterium
TCTATATGAAGTTCTAGAAAAGATTTTATAGATTTTTTTTGTAAAATAGAGGTTCTAATTTTTGAAGTATTGCCTCCTGTCTTATTCACAATTTCATAAAGACTTTTTCCAGTTGGAGGATGTAGAGTATTTTTCATTTCCTTTATGCCTATTACTCCAGTTGCTGCACTGCTTCCAAAAACGGTCATGCCGCATGAGGATTCTTCGCCTGCAAAAGCTACTAACTCAATAGGATGATCATGGTCAATTTTATTTTCATCTAGAATTCGAACAGCCTCCAGAGCTGTAAGTACACCAGCTGGCCCGTCAAATCTTCCTCCTGGATTTTGGCTGTCAAGATGCGAACCAAGCATAACAGTAGTTAGATTTTTTTGTTTTCCTTCTTTTCTTCCGTACAAATTCCCAAATGCGTCAATTCTAGTTTTCATTCCTGCATTCTTCATAAGGGTTTGTGTATATTTTCTTACTTTAATAAAAGGTGCTGTAAATGCGACTCTTGACAAACCTGTTTTCCCTAACTGTCCGATTTCTGACTGGTGTTCAAATTCTTCCTTCATTCGTTTTCGGTTTGCTCTTAATGCATTTTTTTTCAAAAGATTTTACTCCAAATTATTTAGGTGTTTGAATTTGCAATTTTTTTAGAATAACTCCTTTGGTACTGGAATTTCCTTGTAATCATCTGGTTTCAAAGGTGAATCTGGAACCAAATTTAACATTTCGAAGTAATGATATGTATGTCTTAGATGCTGAACACCATGCGCTAAGGCCATTTCTAAAAGTTTTTGAACAGTTATTCTCCCCATATAGCTATCTATTTCTTTATCTATATTTTGCTCATTTTCATTGATAAATTTTTTCAATTTATCTTCAACTTTTTCACCATATAAACAAATGTCTTCGTTAGTTTTATAATTATTTGCTTCCTTTTCATATCTTCTAACCATATCTTCGGAGTAGTTTTCAGAAGTATATGCTTCCATACAAAGCTCGAATCTCTCAAATATATGCCATGTTAATTGCCTGAGAGATCTTGGACGGTCAGGTGAAATCCAGTCAAGTTTTTCTTTTGGTATTTGATTTATCGCACGTTTTGTCGCCAAAAACACTTTTGAGGTGAAGTTCATTATGGAACGAATATTTAAAGTTTCTCGTAATTTTTTATCTATTTCGAAAGTCTTAATTAGTTTTTTTTCATCAAAACCAATTACAATTTTTGATCCTCTCACAGCTACAGGCAATGCTTTGATTCCAAGATCCTCTAATTCTTTTTGAGCAATAGGGTCATTTGTACAATCTCGATTTTCTATTGGAATGCCATTTTCAGAAAGAAACTCTTTCATTCTTGCACATGAAAATCATCCATGCCTTGTATAGATTTTAACGGGTTCCATTTAATTGTACTCTCTTATGAGAATGAGTTAATTTAACATAATAACCTTTTTAGGGAGTGTATTGTCAAAGGGATAGCAAATCATTTTTAATGAGAAAAATAAATTTGACTAAATTTATTTTTGTATCTTATAACCCATTGTTTATTAATTCGTTATAAATTTTGTATTTTTTTGTATCTATTTTTATTGAACTTATTAGCACTTTCCTTTATAATCAAGTTATTAGTTCATTAAAAATCCTTTTGAATCTTACTAACCATTATGTGAAATAGGTGAACCTAGAATGGCTCATGGAAACGGAAATAGCAAAAATGGATCTGGAGTTTTTAAGTATCCAGGGATTCCTACTACTGCAGACGGTGCTGCCGCAGTAGCTTGGGTTGAAACGCATATAACTCAAGGAGCTTGTGCATATCCTATTACTAGTTCAACAACTATGGGTCAGGGGTACCAGGCTGAGGTTTCTAACGGCAAGGAGAATCTTTGGGGAGAAAAACTTTTCTTTTTAGCACTCGAAAGCGAACACTCCAGTGCAAGCACATGTGAGGGTTTTGCTGTAGCCGGCGGAAGAGTTTCTAATTTTACATCAGGACAGGGACTTATTTTGATGAAAGAAGTACTTTACACGATAAGTGGAAAAAGGCTACCAGCTGTGTTTCATATTGGTGCAAGGGCCTTAACTTCTCAAAGCTTAAATGTCCATGCTGGACATGATGATGTTATGGGTGTAGCTGATTGTGGATGGGGTATGCTCTTTGCAAGGACTGCCCAGGAAGCCGGAGATTTGGCACTCATTTCAAGGCGTATTGCAGAAGATTCTGAGACTCCTTTCTTAAATATTCAAGATGGTTTTCTTACTACTCATACTATTGAAAACGTTTCTCTGCCCGAACCTGAATTTATGAAAGAGTTTATCGGTCCTCCTATTGATAAAATAAGAAATAATATGGATTTTGATAATCCTACAATGATAGGTGTTGTGCAAAATCAGGATTCTTATATGAAAGGAAAAATTTCTCAACGATATTTCTATGATCAAATTCCTGAACTCCTAAATAATGCGATGCAAGAATTTTATGAGGCAACAGGTAGAAAATACGGATTAACAGAATCTTATTGTATAGAAGACGCTGAATATGCGTTTGTGGGTATGGGCTGTTATATGGAAACAGCAATGGCAGCGGTAGATTATTTGAGAAGTCAGGGTCACAAGGTTGGTCTTGTTAATGTCACATCTTTTAGGCCATTTCCAGGTCATGAAATTGTTGATGCCCTAAAGAACACAAAAGCATTTACAGTCCTAGAAAGGCTTGATGTGCCGAGTGCACAATCTAATCCTCTCACTGCTGAAATCAAATCCTCTTTTGCAGATTCACTAACCAGGGTAAAAAATTATCCCGAAATTGATAGAATTCCTGTAGTCTTCTCGTGTTCTGCTGGCTTAGGAAGTCGGGATGTTAGGCCAGGAGATTTCCTTGTATGTCTAAAAAATATGATAGATTCAAAGACGGAAGATCAACAGCGCTATTTCTCTCTAGGAATTAAACATGCTACTGCTTTAGATGTAGAAGAAGATCCAGATCTTCGTCCTGAAGGTGCTTTTTCAATGAGAGGACATTCAGTTGGTGGATACGGGTCTGTTACTACAAACAAAGTTATAGCGACGATAGCTGGTGATACTTTTGGGATGAATGTACAGGCTTATCCAAAGTATGGATCCGAGAAAAAAGGTCTCCCTACTACATATTATCTTACAATTGCAGATGATGTAATTAGAACACATTGTGAGTTAAATGATGTTGAATTCATTCCACTCAATGACGTGAATGCTTTTAAGTCTGGTAATCCACTAAAGGGTCTTTCAGACAATGGAATGGTTTTTGTTCAAACTGATGAAGAGGAACCTGAAAAAGTATGGGAAAATATTCCTCCGTCTTCCAGAAATATATTAAGGGAAAAAAATGCGAGAGTCCTTTTTATGGATACCGTTAAAGTTGCAAGGGAAATAGCAAGTGATCCTTCTTTAGAGCAGAGAATGCAAGGAATAGTTTTGCTTGGAATCTTTTTGAAATGTACTCCGTTTATGGAACAAAAGAATCTAACTGAAGAAGATATTTTTTCTAGTGTTGAAAAATCGATTAGGAAATATTTTGGTCGAAGGGGTGAACAGGTAGTCAGTGATAATATGGAATGTGTAAGACGTGGGTTTACAGAAATTCATGAATTGCCCTCTGAAATGATTAATAAGATGGCAGATTTAGAATTGGTCGAATAAATAGGGGTTTATAATGTCAGAAAGTGAAAATGTTTCAGTAGATACAGAGGAAGAAGAAACTTTCCTGGATATTGCTGATTTTAATAGTCGTGTGGTAGGTGCTTATAACGATGGTTCTGCGGAACTAGGACTGGATGCAGATATTCAAGTAGCGAGAAGTATAGTTCCTGCAGGAACGGGTGCCCTTCGAGACTTTAGTTATATTGCACCGGATCTTCCAGAATTTTACAATGACAAATGTGTTGGTTGCATGGATTGTGTTACAGAATGTCCGGATACTGCAATTCTTGGAATTGGTATCTCCGAAAGTGATCTTGAAAAAAAACTAAATGATATAAGTGATCCGGAAGAGAAGAAACGTCTTCAAGCTAGATTCTCAAAAACAAAGAAATTTCACGGACAGGCCGAAAAAAAAGGAATAGAAGGAGCGATGTTCGGAATTTTTGTAGACCCAACTAAATGTAAGGGATGTGGTGAATGTGTAGAGGTCTGTGGAAGTCATGAATCACTTGGTATGGTTTCAAAAGATCAAAAAATGTTAGAAGATTTTCAGCAAGAATGGGATTTCTATAAAACTCTACCTGAAACTCCCGATGAATATGTTAATGAAAAATTCCTTGCAGATATGATGCTCACAGAGCGTTCGTTGCTTTATGTAGGAGGTGCGGGTAGTTGTATGGGTTGTGGTGAGGCAACAGCTCTTAGAATGATGACTGCAGCGACTGGTTTTACATATGGGAAAGAAGGAATGGGAATTGTAGCAAGTACGGGTTGTAACACAGTGTATACTAGTACATATCCTTATAATCCTTATATTGTTCCTTGGACTAATAGTCTTTTCGAAAATGGTCCTGCTGTTGCAATGGGAGTAAGAGCAAGATGGGATCAAGAAGGAATGGAAGACAAGCGCCTTTGGGTTATTGGTGGAGATGGAGCCATGTTGGATATAGGATTCCAGTCTCTATCTAGAATGCTTGCAAGTGGTGTAGATATTAAAGTTTTAGTTTTAGATACACAAGTTTATTCTAATACAGGTGGTCAGGCATCAACGAGTAGTTATGGAGGACAAGATGCCAAAATGAGTCAGCATGGAAAAGTTGTTCAGGGTAAAACTGAAGCAAGAAAAGAACTAAGTACAATATGTTTAATGCACGGGGATGTATACGTTTCTCAGACAACTTGTGCACACGTAAACCATTTTTATCGTTCGATAATGGAAGCGAATGAGTTCCCCGGACCTGCCGTTATAAATGTTTTTACAACCTGTCAACCTGAACACGGTGTTGCAGATGATATGGCTGGTGCTCAGGCGAAATTAGCAGCCGACAGTAGAGCTTTTCCTGTTTTTACATATGATCCAAGGCGTGGAGATACTATCAAAGAGAGAATGAATCTCACAGGTAATCCTTCACCAAACAAAGATTGGTATGTGAATCCTAAGACTAAAGAAGAGGTAACATTTATAGATTTTGCAAGAAGTGAAGGTCGCTTTGCAAAACAGTTTGATAAAGATGGGAATCCTTCGGAAGTCTTATTAACTACTAACGAGGAAAGACTAAAGAACTGGCATCGACTTCAAGAACTTGCAGGTCTTCGTTAAGCTTTTGTTGTATTAAATTTTTTATTTGGTCTCAAGGTCCTCGAAAACTTTGTAGATGACCGAACTATCAAGTTCTCCATAATCAGATTTTCCCCCTAGCTTATAAATAGGAAGACAAGCCTTACCGACTGGTGTAGTCGACTTAGTTTTTTTTGCAAGTGTAAGTCCGAGTTTCATGTCTTTGATCATTGTAGCTAAAGAACTTACTGGATCCGAAAATTTGTGTTCTAACATTCTGGAACCTCTTTTTTCAAGTTGTTTTCCAGAGGCAGCACTTCTTAGTAGACATTCTAGCAGAAGATCTTTTTTTATGCCTGAACGAAGTCCTATCCTTAATGTCTCTGCAATTGAACAGCGTTCAAGACATGTTAGATAATTTATAATCACTTTCATAGTTGCACCAGAACCCGCTTTCCCGCAATAAATCTGATCTGATAAAATATTCCCTAGTAGGGGTTTGACTTTTTTATATATTTTTTCTTCTCCACCTATTAAGAAAAGACCGATTCTGTTTTTTACATCCTTGCTATTGCCGCTTATACATCCTTCCAAAAAATCTAATTTAGAAGTTTCACAAAGAGAACTAATTTTTCTCGTGTCATCGGGGTCAGAGGTTGTAGTGTCTATAATAATTTTTTTTGAAGTTTGTTTGTTGATGTTTGTATAACCGTTTTTTCCTTTTGCACAATTTAAAGATATTTTCGAGTTTGGGACTGAAATGAACGTTATATCAGCATTTTCTACAACTTCTTTTGGAGAATCGAGAACTTCGCCTCCTTTTCTTTTGAACCTTCTTCTTGCCAATGGAACAGGGTCTGTACCAAAAATTTTATAACCATCTTCCATTAAGTTATTTGTGAAAGCTTGTCCCATTAATCCGAGACCAATAAATCCTATAGTTTTCTTTTTTGATTGCATATTATCTCCAAGAAATTCTGTTTATTATTTGTTTGGAATAAGAACGACCTTAATAGCACCGTCTTTTCTTTCTCTCATCATTTTAATTCCCTCTTTAACCATTGAAAGGGGAATTTGGTGTGTGATCATATCGCTAACATTGAGATTTCCTGAAACAACGTGATCGATGCAGGGTTGGAATGAATAAGGATGTCCCCTTGAACCAATAATGACTTTCTCTAAATGTTGAATAGGCTGAAAATCGATAGGAATATCTATTCCAGAAACCCCAACAATTACAGTTCTTCCTCCCTTGCATAACATGTCAATTGATTGTTGAATTGTTTTAGATTGATTTCCTCCGACTATTTCGAAGCTAACTTCTGCCCCTTCGCCATCTGTTAGGACTTTAACTTTTTCTACTGGGTCAACCTCTATCGCATTGATAGTTTCATCAGCCCCCATTTTTTTTGCAAGAGAAAGCCTATCTTCAACCGTATCAATAACAATTACTCTTGCCCCAATTTGTTTTGCACAAGCTAGAGTGCACAAACCTATAGGACCAACACCTATTATTGCAGCAGTTTCATCCTTTTTTAAATTTGCACGGTTATTTACTACATGATATCCAGTTGCAAGTGTTTGCATTACCGATGCGGTTGCATCATCTAATTTATCCGGAATAGGAACAAGTTTATTCGCTGGTGCAATTACATGTTGACTATACCCTCCATCTATCGTAGTTCCGATAGACCTAGAGTTATTACATAAATTTTCTCGGTTAGATTTACAGTATCGACACTCTCCACATGCAACATGATTCTCTATGCAAACTCTGTTCCCTATAATATCTTTTGAAACATCTTTCCCAACATCAACAACTTTTCCCATAAGTTCATGTCCAGGCACTACTGGCAAACGAGCTCTTTTGGTATGACCGTCAATTAAGTGAAAATCACTTCCACAAATTGCACATGCTTTTACTTCTACAAGAACTTCATCTTTTCCTGGGTTGGGAATATCTCTCATTTCTAGACAAAGATTCTTTGGCTCTTTTAAAATAGCCGCGAGTGACTGAGATTTTTCCAAAAAAGTCTCCTTTAAAATATTTGTTGTTTTGCCCAATATAATAATTTTATTTTGACGTTGCTAGTGTTGTGTTTTTTTTTTATTTGTTAGACTTATACTCATATCATATGATTCTTTTATGAGGTTGGCATGGTTGTTCCTAAAAAACAAATAGGTATAGGTTTAGTAGGTGCTGGGAGAATGGGTTCTTTGAGAGCTCACCTGTCCGCTACTTCTCCACAGGTAGATTTTCTCGCAATATCAGATATTGATAAGGAAAAAGCTAAAGGTCTCGCACAACAGACGGAAGCAGCTTTTTTTTCTGATGATAATAGAGCCGTTATTGAGAATCCAAATGTAGATGCAGTAATTGTTTCTACTCCTGAAGGGGAACACACCGAGTGGATTTGTCTCGCTCTTGAAAATCAAAAGCCTGTTTTGGTTGAGAAACCAATTGCATTAAGTCTAGAAGATGCAGATAAGATCCTAGATGTACAGAAAAAAACTGGTACGGAACTATATATAGGATATACGCAACGTCTTAGAAGAAAGTTTCTCTCTGTTAAGGAACATATTCAAGATGGTCGTCTTGGCAAAGTCATGTCAGGTAGGCTTTGTATTTACAACCCAATGTCTGTTGCTAAACAAGTTTATCAAAGAGCACCACATGCTAGTCCGATTTCTGATGCTTTAACATATATGGCTGATATGGCTCTATGGTTTTTTGAACCTTTGAAACCAGTCCGAGTTTATGCTCTTGGCGGGAGTAAAATCTTTTCTGAACATCCTGATCAATTAGGAGATTATGGTTGGGCGATAGTTACTTTTGAAGACGGGTCTGCTGTTAATCTTGGTTCTTCTTGGATACTTCCTGAAAAATGGCCTGCTACGGTAGCTACTATTAGCATGGATATTTTTGGAAGTGAAGGAGCTATTAGAATTGATGATGGTCACAAAGATGTAATGATGGTTAGCGAGGAAGAAACACCTTCTTCTTATGTTCCTGATTCTTCTTTTAATGTTTCTTTTTTAGGTTCTGCTATGCCAGGAGATTGGGTAGTTGGAGAGTTTGTTGGTCCTATGAGAGATGAAACCAGATTATTTGTTGAGAGGGTAACTACTGGAAAAGAGATTCCTCTTTGTGATGCAAATGCTGGAAGGAATGCTCTTGAACTAACAGTTGCTATGGAAACTAGTGCAAGGCAGGGTGGAAAGGTTATTGATTTACCTTTGAAAGGATAAAAATTGAAACAGATTGGTGTTGGTATCATTGGTTCAGGTCGAATGGGTAGATTAAGGGCTAATCTTGCATCAACTTCTCCTGAAGTAAGTTTTTTAGCTCTGTCAGATCAAAATATTGAAAATGCAAAGAGACTGGCTGAAGAAGTCGATGCAGATTTTTTTTCAGAGGATAATGAAGCAGTTTTAAATCATCCTGACGTAGATGCAGTTATTGTCTCAACTCCTGAATTTGCACACGCTGAACCTGTTTGCAGAGCTATCGAATTAGGAAAGCCGGTCTTATGCGAAAAGCCTATTTCGCTTTCTTTAGAAGATGCTGACAAAATTATCAAATGTTTGCATGAGCATAATGGGAATTTACACATTGGATATACTCAAAGAGTAAGAAGGCGCTTTTTAAATGCGAAAGAACAAATTAGTCAGGGAAAGTTAGGAGAACTTCAAACGGCTAGGGCTACACTCTATAATATCATGTCAGGTGGGGCGGAAATATATAAACGCGCACCGCACGCTGGTCCTGTCACGGATACATTAACTTATATGGTTGATATTTCATTGTGGTATTTCGAAGGGAGAAGGCCGGTAAGTGTATATGCACAAGGAGGTAGCGAAATTTTTCCTCATCATCCTATGGATTGTGGCGATTGGGCATGGGCTATTTTAAGTCTCGATGACGGTAGTTCAATTAACTTTGGTTGTTCCTGGATTTTGCCGGACAATTGGCCTTCAAATGTAACTTCTATGGATATGGAAGTTATGGGTGATAAGGGTGCAATTTTTATTGATGATTCTCATAAATCTTCAATTCTGGCTACTTCTAAAGGTGTTCCATCTCCTTATGTCCCAGATTTTAGGACTAATGTCGTTTTTCTAGAGAGTATGATGGCAGGAGACTTTCTAGTAGGAGATTTTTGGGGTCCTATGAGAGATGAAACACGTTACTGGCTAGATCATGTCGTTGCAGGAAAATCAATTCCTTTAACAAATCCTGAACATGCTCGAACTACACTTGAGGTCACACTTGCGATTGAGAAAAGTGCAAAAGAGTCGCAGCCTATTGTTTTTCCTTTATCTGTTGATTGATTCTTTTTTAGTTTTTTAAAGCAAAACTCTAAGTATGGGGTCTAATTTGCGTGTAATTACTATTAATGAAGATTTCTTCCTGAGAATTTTTGAAAATAAAAAAGAATTAAGAGTACAAATAAGTGGAGATTTGGATATTAGAATTTTCTCATTGTTTGATACAGGGATAAAAAAAATTTTAAAAGATTTTGAGGTTCCTTTTTTGAAAATAGATATGGAAGATCTAGAGTTTGAAGATTCTAAAAGTATCGTAAAGTTTGTTTCTTTAGTTCGCTCATTGTTGATTTCCCATGAAAGAATTTTTATTTGTTATGCTCCACAAATTTTTGCACATACTTTATACAGAATAAACATGCTAGATTCTTCGGAGAAAATTGTTTTATTAGAAACAAAAAAAGATGTGGGTTATGCTAGCTAACTTAGACGGTGTTTTGTTTTTTTCTGAACGCTGTACTACACTGCATTTTTTTAAAACTTTGATAACTGATGCGCTATTATATTTTCATTAATTTTCAGGAGAACATAGATGGCAGAAATACATCCTTTAATTAAAAATAGAAGAAGCAAGAGAGATTTTAATGGAGTTCCACCAAAACCAGATGAATTAAATGCATTGTTAGAAGCATTCCGGTGGGCACCTTCAGGTAGCAATAAACAACCATGGAGAGTGATTGTAACTCAATCAGAAGAGTCAAATAATGCGTTTGACGAATGTTTGAATGAAGGAAATCGTCAATGGGCTGCTGAAGCTCCGACTAAAATGATTATACTTGGTAATCCAGAAGAACAATCAGAACGAAATGGATTGCAGAGATGGTTGATAGATGTTGGAATGGCATTGCAAAATCTTTTGTTGCAGGGGAGCGCGTTGGAACTCACAGTGCATGCTATGGCTGGATGGGATGAAGAAAAGGTTCTTGAAAAATTCAAGATACCAGATCCTTATAGAGTTGTTGCTCTTTTTGCAGTTGGTTATCCAGGGAGTTTTGAAGATTTGCCTCCTGAAGTTCAGGAAAAAGACAAAAAGCCATCAACTAGAAAATCTTTGAATGAATTTGTTTTTTGTGACGATTTTCAAAATGTATGGAACTCTTAGATTGGATATATGATTTTTTAATTAATACAAAATACTCAATTTCTTTAATTTAATGTTGTAGGATTTTTGTTTTGTTTTCAGAGGATTTTATTCAAAAACTGATTGTATCTCTCCCAGCAATTTTAATTGCTTTGACGGTGCATGAAGTTGCTCATGGTTGGACTGCTTCTAAATTAGGAGATCAAACTGCAAGGTATTTAGGACGTCTCAGTTTAAATCCTTTAGTTCATTTAGATCCTTTAGGTACTCTAGCTTTTGTAATATCGCTTGCTGCTGGAATTGGCTTCGGTTGGGCAAAGCCGGTACCTGTGGATTCATCGAATCTAAAAAATCCCAGAAAAGATATGATTTGGATAGCTCTGGCAGGACCAGTTTCTAATTTTTTCCTTGCTATTTTAAGTTTGTTTGTATTGTTTGAAATGCGACATTTTGGAATTCATCTAAGTTATGCTGGAGAGCCAATTTATAAGATGCTGCATATGAGTTTTATAGTAAACACAGCTCTCGCTGCATTTAATTTAGTCCCAATTCTCCCATTTGATGGAGGAAGAATACTTCATGGTCTTCTTCCAAGACGTCTTGCATTTAACTATTCAAGATTAGAGCCTTATGGTTTTTTTATAATCCTTGGTTTGATATTGTTTGATAAGCTTATATTAATTATGTCTCCAATATTTTATTTTTTACTTGCTACTGAGCGGATATTTGCTATGAATTTGTTTAAAATATTCTCTTGGTTTTAAAATTATTTTGGGAATTTAAATGTTATCAAAAAATCGTTTTCTATCTGGAGTGCAGCCTTCTGGTAAATTGCATATTGGCAACTATTTTGGAGCTCTCCGTCAGCATATAGCCCTGCAAGAAGAGGGAGAGGCTTTTTATTTTATAGCCAACTACCATGCCATGACTTCCGTACAAGATTCGGAATTACTTTCACAGCAAACTTTTGAGGTAGCACTTGATTATTTGGCTTTGGGATTAGACCCTAAAAAAGCAGTTTTTTTTAGACAAAACGATGTCCCCGAAGTTAGTGAATTGTCATGGATTTTATCCTGTGTTACGGGTAAAGGACTTCTTGATCGTGCAACATCATTTAAAGATAAAGTACAAAGAGGAATTAGTCCTTCTATGGGTTTGTACACTTATCCTATGCTGATGGCGGCCGATATTTTGATTTACAGATCAAATGTTGTCCCTGTTGGAGAGGACCAAATCCAACACATAGAAATGACGCGAGATATTGCTCAATCTTTTAATAATACTTATGAAGAGATTTTTCCTCTTCCTTCCTTTAAATTGGATAAGGGAGCAAAAGTTCCTGGAATTGATGGACAAAAAATGAGTAAAAGTTATGGCAATACGATAGAAATTTTTGACGAGGGAAAATCGCTCCGAAAGAAAATTATGTCGATTGTTACAGACTCTACCCCCGTAGAAGAACCTAAAGATCCAGAAGCTTGTAATGTTTTTAGTCTTTTTAAACTGTTTACTGATGAGAAGGAGCAGAATTCTTTACGTGAACAATATTTGGCTGGAGGACTAGGATATGGAGACGCAAAAAAAATGTTGCTCGATCAATTAGATAATTTTTTTACTCCATTTAGAAAAGAACGTGAAAAACTGAAAGCAGATAAGGAATATGTAAATCAAATATTGAAATCTGGTGGTGAAAAGGCTCGGGAGGAGGCCCAGAGAACAATGACATCTGTTTATAAAGCTGTTGGTCTATCTTATCATTAAAAGTTGTTATAAATTTGTTTTAACAGGAGAAGACTTTGGCCGAAGATTATAAAAATTTTTTAAACTTACCTAAAACCTCATTTCCCATGAAAGCAAACCTGTCTGTTAGAGAACCCGAAATGCTTTCTGAATGGAATGAGAAAGATATTTATCGAGAGATACGAAATAAATCAAAGGGTAGAGAAAAATATATTCTCCACGATGGACCTCCTTATGCAAATGGTAATATTCATATGGGAACTGTCCTAAACAAAATTTTAAAAGACATAATTGTTAAGTCAAAACAAATGTCAGGGTTTGATGCTGCATACGTTCCTGGTTGGGATTGTCATGGTTTGCCAATTGAGCATCAAGTAGATAAAGAATTGGGAAAAAAGCGGTTTGAAATATCTCCAATTGAAAAACGTGCACTATGTAGAAAGTATGCAGAAAAATTTATTGATATACAAAAAGAAGAATTCATGCGTCTGGGTGTTTTTGGTGATTGGAAAAATCCTTATTTAACTATGAGTTTTGATTATGAAGCTGCAACAGTAAGAGAGCTTGGACGTTTTATGGAAACTGGAAATGTTTATCTGGGATTGAAACCTGTACATTGGGCTCCTGGATTAAGAACAGCTCTTGCAGAAGCTGAAGTTGAATATGAAGAGATAACAACAACAAGTGTTTATGTTAAATTTCCGTTAAAAAAGGGACACATATTAAGTTGGGGTGAACGGATTCCTTTTTTGTCAAAACTTGATTCAAAAAAGAAAGTAAGTGTTCTTATTTGGACCACAACTCCATGGACATTGCCAGCTAATTTGGCTTTAGCATTTCATCCAAGTTTAAAGTATTCCATTTTTTCTTATGGAGAAGAAATACTCATTTTCCATGAATCTTTTACCCCTCATTTAGAAAAAGTATTAAATGAAGGTGAAATTGTCAGCGAGGGTAAAATAGAAAAGATAGAAGATTTTGATTCAAAAATCTTAGAGAATCTCTCAGTCAGTCATCCTTGGATAAAAAGGGACTCGAAAGTAGTGCATGCAGATTATGTAACACTTGAGCAAGGTACAGGTGTCGTGCATACAGCTCCAGGTCATGGTAGAGAGGATTATGAAACCGGATTGAAGTATGGATTGGAAATATATAGTCCTGTAGACGATGGTGGGAGGTTTACTGAAGAAATTGAACATTTTGCCGGACAGTTTGTTTTTGATGCCGATCAAGAAATTATTGAATTTTTAAAAGAAATAGGGATGCTTTTTGCTACAGAAAAATACCCCCATCCCTATCCTCATGATTGGAGAAGTCATAGGCCTACGATTTTTAGAGCTACTCCCCAGTGGTTTATTTCTATGGAAAAATCGGATTTAAGAAAGAAAGCTTTAGAAGAGATACGGAAAGTAGAGTGGGTGCCAAACTGGGGCGAAGAGCGCATTTATCAGATGATTGAAAACAGACCCGATTGGTGCATATCGCGTCAGAGATCATGGGGAGTTCCGATAGTAGCTTTTCATTGTGAGAAATGCTCAGAAATAATTGTAGATGGTAGTGTTGCAATTCATGTTGCAGATCTAATGGAGTCTGAGGGCGCAGATGTCTGGTTTGAAAAAGACTGTACTGAACTTTTACCTGACGGTTTTGTTTGTCCTTCGTGTGGGTCTGCAAATTTTAAAAAAGAGACTGACATTCTTGATGTTTGGTTCGACTCTGGAGTCAGTCAAGCGGCAGTCCTTGAGAAAAATAAAGAATTGACTTGGCCTGCAAATATGTACCTAGAAGGCAGTGATCAACATAGAGGTTGGTTTCATAGTTCTCTTTTGGCAGCAGTTGGTGTTCGTGGGTCAGCTCCTTATCGTGAAGTGTTAACTCATGGATATGTAGTAGATGGAAATGGAAAAAAAATGAGTAAGAGTTTGGGGAATACTGTTGCTCCAGAAAAAATCATTAAACAATATGGCGCTGAAATTTTAAGATTATGGGTTGCTGGAGAAAATTATCGAGAAGATATTCGACTTTCCAATCAAATACTTGAAAGACTATCAGAAGCATACAGAAGGATAAGAAATACTTGTAGATTTTTATTAGGTAATTTACATGATTATGAAGGATTTAAATATGATTCTTCGAAATTCCCAATTAGCGAGAGAAATGAAATAGACAGATTAATTTTGAGTAGGTTGGATAGATTAATTGAAAAAGTTAAAAAGGCTTATGAGGATTATGAATTCCATACTGTTTATCATGCTTTAAATAATTTCTGTGCAGTGGATTTGTCGGCTTTCTATATGGATGTTTTGAAAGATAGACTTTACATTTCTTTGCCGGATGATCCTGAGCGTTTATCTGCTCTTGTGACGATGGACGATGTTCTTGATACTCTTCTAAGACTCATGGCGCCTATCCTTTCGTTTACCTCAGAAGAAGTTTATGGGTATACAGATAAAAGATACGGCGACAGTATACATTTTTCTATTTTCCCTGAGACAGATCCTGAAAGAAGAGATCCTCAACTTGAATCTAAATGGAAACGGCTTTTAGAAATTAGACCTGAGGTTCTTAAAGCAATTGAAGAAACTCGTAAAATCCAAGAAAAAGGAAAAGGAAGTTCTTTGAATTTTTCTGTATTAATCTATGCGCCAGAAGATATAAGAGAAAAATTATTACCTCTTGTAGATAAAATGGAAGATATCTTTATTGTTTCTAGTGCAAAATTGGCGTCTTCCAATTCTCAGATTCCTGATGAAATTTTTCAAAGTGAAGAAATTCAAGGACTTGCGATACAAATCGATTTAGCGAAGGGAAAAAAATGTGAAATGTCCTGGAAAATTTCTGAAGATGTTGGTTCTGACCCAAATTATCCAGATCTTTCAGCGCGGTGTGCACGGATAGTATCAACATATAACTCATGAAAATTTTTTTAAATTCACGCGATCTATTTCTATTTGGAATTCTTTTTGCATTTTTAGATCAACTTTCTAAAGTTATTGTTCTATCAAATTTAAGTTTAGGTTCTAGGGTAAATGTTTTCCCCGGTTTTTTTGATTTTATTCATGTTCGAAATCCAGGAGGTGCTTTTAGTTTTTTAGCAGGTCTTCCTCCTAGTATTTCAAAATGGTTATTTATTTCAGTTACTTTTTTTGCTTTATTTTTCGTTGTATATTTATATCTTCACGAGTTTTCGGATAGTTCGCTTGCACGTTTTGCCCTCATTTTTATATTTGGTGGTGGTATCGGTAATTTAGTAGATCGTTTTCTCTATGGTGAAGTGGTCGATTTTATCTTGCTTTACTCCGGTTCATTTTATTGGCCTGCTTTTAATATTGCAGATTCTGGAATAAGTATTGGCGTAGTTATACTTTTATTTATTATTTTGAGAACTTCTTTTTCAAAAAAAACTATTTCTTAAAAATCAAGATTAAAACGTTGTTTTTTTTATATATCTTTAAATTTTAGTGTCAAAATGCCAAAAAAATCAAAAATTATTAAATTATTAAGTACCGATGAAATTGATAGAGTAGATGTTTTTTTAAAAAAAAATATTATGGAATTGTCTCGTTCTCGTTTAAACCAACTTATAAGAGATAATTGTGTATCTATAAATGATAAAGAAAGTATTAAGCCTTCTACTAAGGTTTGTGCCGGAGACCAAATACAGGTGATAATTCCTCCGCCAGAAAAATCATTTATTTTGCCTGAAAAAATTGAATTAAAAGTTATCTATGAAGATTGTCATTTGCTAGTTGTTGATAAACCTCCAGGAATGGTTGTACATCCTGGCGCAGGAAATACAAAGGGAACGTTAGTCTCTGCACTTTTATATTATTGTAGAGGAGAATTATCAGGAATTGGAGGAGTTGAGCGACCTGGTATCGTTCATCGCTTAGACAAAGATACTTCAGGATTAGTTATAGTCGCAAAATCTGATTTAGCACATACAAGACTTAGTTCAGCCCTTAAGAATCGAAAGATTGAGAAAAAATATTTAGCACTTGTACACGGGGTTCCAAAAAAATTGTCAAATGAAATCAGTCTCCCCATAGGAAGACATCCAAGACACAGAACTAAAATGGCAGTCGTAAATGGAGGTAAAAATGCTTTCACATCCTATGAAGTTTTAGCAAATGCAAATAATTTTTCTCTTCTAAGAGTTAATATTAAGACGGGTCGGACACATCAAATACGAGTTCATCTGCATCATATTAAGCATCCTATTGTTTGTGACTCAGTTTATGTTAATCGAGACAATTCCAGATTTTCGAATAAGGACATTAGCAAATACCTTGAAAAAAATCTTTCAAGACAGGCTTTGCACGCTAGAAGTTTGAAATTCAGACATCCAATTACATCTGAAGAAATTGAAGTTGTTTCTGAATTGCCGATTGATTTTAAAAATACCTTGGAATTTCTTGAGATTTCTTTTCAATAGATAAAATCACAATAAATCTGTTTGTTGAAATACTTTTCCAGTCAGTATTTGCCTCATAGTTGTTCTCGTTATAAAGTCCATGAGACTTTCATTTAGCAAATAATTTATAAGTAATTTGTTCGCAAGGGAGATGAATCAATGTCGACAGAAGAAATAGTGATTTTGAGTAGTGTAAGAACTGCAGTTGGTTCTTTTGGTGGTTCTTTGAAAGACAAAACTGCTCCAGAGTTGGGTATTTTAGTTGCCCAAGAAGCAATAAAAAGATCGAATGTTCAACCAGAGAATTTTGATGAAGTAATTTTTGGTCATGGTTGGCAAGCAGGTGTAGGCCCTAATTCTGCACGTTTGATTTCTGTGCAGAGTGGCATATCTGAGAATGTTCCAGCGTTTACTGTAAATAAGCGTTGTGGCTCGAGTCTTAAAACTATTGCTCTTGCAGCTCAATCGATTCGCGCCGGAGATTCTAGTATTGTTTTAGCTGGAGGGGTAGAAAGTACAAGTAATGTTCCTTATGTCCAGAAAGATGCAAGATGGGGGGCAAAAATTGGTCATGCGAAATTTATAGATCTTATTTATCAGGATGGATATATGGATCCTTTGTCTGGTCAGTTAATGGGTTGTACGGCTGAAAATTTAGTAGAGAAGTATAATCTTTCTCGAGAAGAACAAGATGAATTTGCCCTAGAAAGTCAAGAGAAAGCAATAAATGCAATTGAATCAGGTCTTTTTGAAGATGAGATTATTCCTGTTGAGTTAAAAAATAGAAAAGGAGAAGTGAAAAGTTTTTGTGAAGATGAAACTCCACGCTATGATATTTCTTTAGAAAAGTTAGGTAGACTTCGTCCTGCTTTTGAAAAAGAAGGATCAGTAACCGCAGGAAATTCTTGTTGTCAGGGAGATGCTGGTTCAGCTACAGTCATCTCATCTAGAGAAAGAGCTAATGAATTGGGTATTAAGCCTTTAGGTTTAATTTTAGGGTATGCATCTGCAGGGGTAGATCCTAAATTGATGGGTCTGGGTCCTATAGAAGCGATTCCTATGGCACTAAATAAAGCGAATCTTAAGTTAGATGATATGGATTTGATAGAGGTGAATGAAGCTTTTGCGGCACAGGTGATAGCATGTGAAAGAGAACTGAAGTGGGATCGTTCAAAATTAAATGTTCGTGGTGGCGCAATTGCTTTAGGACATCCTGTAGGTGCGACGGGCGGGAAGATTTTATCAACCTGTATGAACGCATTGCAGAAGATGGGCAAAGAGCATGCAGTAGTTAGTGCTTGTATTGGTGGTGGTCAAGGCATAGCTTTGGTTATTAAACGTATTGGATAATTAAAAAGAATATAAGAGGAATTGATATGACTCCTAAGAAAGTTTCGGTTATAGGAGCAGGGACAATGGGTGCTGGTATTGCACAAGTTTTTGCTCAGAACTCAATAAGTGTAACTCTCTTTGATACGGAAGAAAGAATTCTTACTTCTGCTTTGACAGGATTAAGAAAAAGATTAGAGCCTCGAATTGAAGCAGGAAAGATCTCTGCAGTTGAAGTTGAAAAAATTTTTGAAAAAATCAATATTTCAGTTGAGTTAGAAAATGTAAAAGATTCAGATTTTATTATTGAAGCGATTTTTGAAGATATGAAAATAAAAAAAGAAATCTTTGGTCAAATTGATAGTTTAGCTTCTCCTTCTGCAATCTTTGCTAGTAATACTACTTCACTGTCTATTACTGAAATTGCTTCTTCAACTGAAAGATCAGATAAGGTAATAGGCGTTCATTTTTTTAATCCCCCAATTGTTATGAAATTAGTCGAGATTATGCCTGGGTTGCAAACTTCTAAACAGACTATAGAAGTTACTATAGAGCTGGCTAAGCAATTAAAGAAAGTTCCTATTGTAGCGAATTTTGATAGCCCTGCAGGGATAGGAAGTAGAGTTCTCGCAGGACTTTTGAATGAGGCAGTTGAAGTTTTTTCTCAAGGTCTTGCTTCTGCAGAGGATATTGATATTGCAATGAAAATGGGTGCAGGTCTGCCAATGGGACCTCTTGAACTTATTGATTTAATTGGTATAGACATACATCTTGCAAAAACTGAAACTCTATATCGTGAACTAGGTGAAACGAGGTATAGACCAAATTTCTTATTAAAAAAAATGGTTCGTGCTGGTCATTTGGGTCGTAAAACTGGCAAGGGATTTTTTGATTATAGTTCAAGTTGATTTGAAAAGGTGAAGAGGAGAAAATGGATTTTCGTTTCAACGAGTCACAAAGATTACTCAAAGAGACTACATCTCAGTTTGCGGCTGAAAAAATACCCAGCCATGTAGCTAGAGAAAATGATATTCAAGAGCGTTTCCCACTTGAAATTGTTAAGGAAATGGGTGAATTAGGATTGTTCGGAGGACCAATACCTTCAAAGTATGGAGGAGCAGATCTAGATTATATATCTTATGCAATTATCAATGAAGAAATCAGTAAAGCTTGTAGCTCAGTAAGAACAGTTCTATCTGTTCAGATTTCTTTAGTAGCATCAACAATTCTGAAATGGGGTTCTGAGAAGCAAAAACATCTTTATTTGCCTAAATTATGTTCTGTTGAAAATTTTGGCTGTTTTGCTTTGACCGAACCAGATGCAGGTTCTGACGCGCAACATATCAAGACTTTTGCAAAAAAAACTCAAAATGGTTGGATTTTGAATGGTAATAAAATTTGGATTAGTAACGGTGGTGTTGCTGATATTGCCTTAGTTATTGCACAAACAGAAAAAGATAATCCTCGAAAAATGACTGCTTTTCTAGTTGAAACAAAAAGTGATGGTTTTTCAACGAAGGATATTCATGGGAAATTAGGACTAAGAAGTTCTAATACTGCTGAAATTTTTATGGAAAATGTTGAAATCCCAGAGGATTCAATTTTAGGTGAAGTAGGTGATGGTTTTAAAGTCGCTATGAGTGCACTAGATAATGGTAGATACTCAGTTGCTGCCGGTTGTTTAGGTATTGCACAAGCATCTCTTCAATCTTCAGTATCATTTTCTAAAGAACGACATACTTTTGGAAAACCAATAGGAGCGCATCAGTTGGTACAAGATTTAATTGCACAGATGGTTGTAGATGTGGAGGCTAGTCGTCTGCTTCTCTATAAGGCAGGTGAATTGAAAAATGAAGGAAGAAAAAATACACGCGAAACTTCAATCGCTAAACTTTATTGTTCAGAATCGGCGTTAAAAGCAGCAAATCATGCAATTCAAATTCATGGTGGAATGGGATACAGTAATGAATATCCTGTTGAAAGGTATATGCGAGATGCTAGAATTGCCACTATATATGAGGGAACTAGTCAGATTCAAAAACTGATTATTGCTGGATTTGAAACAGGAATACGTTCGATTAGTT
>CAZLCI010000038.1:0-19193 GCA_964558115.1 uncultured Nitrospinaceae bacterium
ACATTCAGAGAGAGAACTTAGAGAGCAAAAATTGCGTTAAAAATGCAAATTCTTAGATCTTTTGTTGATTGTCTGTCTCTCTAATTTTCTTATTTTTCCCACATTCTTTTGTACTCGCTTTAAATCATTTCATTTGCAGGTTAGAAATCTCTTTTTTTTTTACAATTCCCGATATTAGATGTATAGGGGCAACTTCCATATGATTGAAAAGAACGAATATACTGAAAAATTGAGGAGAGAACTCCAAGAATTTATTTTACGTCAAAAGTCAATTCTTGATAGATTGCAAAGTGTGGAGGAAAAATTGACACTTCTAGAAAATTTAGATGTTTCTCCAACTAAGAATAAGGAAAAGGCACTTTATGATTATCAGGTTAATCTTGATGAGAGAAAATATACTATTCATGATGTGAAGGGTAATAAAGCAAGTATGGTAAGTAAACGTAATTGCTCTGCACTCAGAGATCTTTCAGAAATCAGATCGAGATGTCATACAGGGACAGGAGATCGCTCAGTTATATATAAGTATAGGACTATAGATAATGATTCAGGAGAATCAGCAGATTGGGAGGAAGTGGAGTTTAAGGTAGATAAAATGACTAGTGTAGATTCTTCAGCATGTCTTTCTTTACCTGTGCCTTTGAATGAAGGCGAATCATTTGAAATTCAAGAAGAAATTGATCTTATAAATACATTCCATTCTAGAAATGAGTGGGTTACTCTGGTTGTAGAATATCCTACAGAGTCTTTTAAACTTTCATTGATTCTCCCTTTTGAAAGAAAACCAATAGGTGTAAGGAGAGAGGAATCTGACGGAGCCTCTAATAGTTTTAATAAGAGACGTTTATATCCAGAATTTGATGCTGAAAATGATCAAATTGTTATATCATGGGAGGAGGAATCCCCTGTTTTAGGTAGAGCATATACAATGTTTTGGGATTGGTAAGATTTAAAAAACTATTTTTAATACTGAGTTTAAAAGGAGAAGATAAAAATGTTAGAGCCAGATAGCTTCCTAGTAGAACTAACTGAAAATTTCGATTCTGAAATTCTTGCAAATGGGTCAGTAAAAACGAATCGTGAATCTCTGGAGAAATGTGCCGAAAAATTTAATGCGATTGTGAGTATAAGTCATGCCAAGAATTTTGAACTTAATATCCACGTTCCTACGATTAGCATAAGGAGAATAGAAAGAAAGGGTTCAAAAACAGAAACTGAAACGCTTTTCTTTGATTATGAAGATCAAGGTGGAAGTATTGTTACGAATCCTGAAAATTGGGGAAGAGTTCCAAATCAAATCTTTGGATAATTTTAAAATATAAAATTTTTGGAGTGAGTGTGTCTGAAAAGTCACTTAAGCATCAAGTTGGCGATTTCCTCAAAAAAAGATGGTCTGGAAATTTCAACGAACTTGTTGGTATCGAATTTGTAGATGCAAGTAAAGATTTTGCAAAAATGCGTCTTCCTTTAAAATCTGAAATTTTACAACCAACGGGAATTTTGCACGGAGGAGCTATTTTTTCATTAATGGATTGTACTGGAGGAGTTGCTGCTCATTTAAGTTATCCCGGCCAAAATTTGGTAACTCTTGAGATGAAAGTAAATTTCATACGACCTGTTTCTTCAGGGTTTGTTATTGCAGAAACATCTCCATTACATAGAGGACGAAAAACTTCTGTTTGGGAGATAAAAGTAAATGATGAGGAAACTCGAATTGTAGCTTTTGCTACCGCTACTTATATGGTCGCGAGTACTCCCGCAAAGAAAAATATTTTTCCTGTTTTTGAATAATTTCTTTTTAATACTACACGCTCTTAAAAACCTGTGTTAGTCTCTTGCCTTTCCATTTGAATGTTGGGTTTAGGTTTTAGAAATTTCATTTTATAAATTCTTTTTGTTTTGTGGAGAAATTTTATGAAAGATACTTTTAATTCCCGATCAGAATTCAATGTGGGTTCTAATTCATATGAACTCTTTAGGTTGGATGCTCTGAAAGAAAAGGGAGATTTTACAAAGTTACCGTTTGCTTTGAAAATCTTACTTGAAAACCTTCTTCGTAATGAAGATGGAGTTTCTGTTAAATCAACTGATATAGAGAATCTATTAAACTGGAATCCGAATAGTGAAGAGAGTAGTGAAATAGGTTTTATGCCTAGTCGTGTTTTATTGCAGGATTTTACTGGTGTGCCTGTTGTCGTTGATTTGGCATCTATGCGTGACGCAATGGAAAAGCTTGGTGGAGATCCAAACCTTATAAATCCTATTCAGCCTGTTGATCTTGTGATTGATCACTCTGTTCAAGTTGATCAATTTGGAACAAAAGATGCTGTTGATTTTAATTCTCAAATTGAATTTGAAAGAAATACTGAACGTTATTCTTTTATGCGTTGGGCTCAAAATGCGTTTAATAATTTTCGCGTAGTACCCCCTGCTACAGGAATTGTTCATCAGGTGAATCTCGAATATTTGGCAGATGTTGTTTCTGTAAGGGATATAAATGGTTCAAGATTTGCTTTCCCAGACACTGTAGTAGGTACTGATTCTCATACAACTATGATCAATGGTATTGGAGTTTTAGGTTGGGGTGTGGGAGGAATTGAGGCAGAGGCTGCGATGCTTGGTCAACACTATTCCATGTTAATACCTGAAGTTATAGGTTTTCGCCTTACTGGAGAATTAGCTGAAGGAACTACAGCTACTGATCTAGTTTTGGTTATTGTAGAAATTCTCAGGAAAAAAGGAGTTGTTGGGAAATTTGTAGAATTTTTTGGTTCGGGAATGTCTTCTTTGCCTCTTGCTGATAGAGCCACAATTTCAAATATGGCACCTGAGTATGGAGCTACTTGTGGTATTTTCCCAGTGGATAAAGAGACTATTAAATATCTCCAACTTACCGGAAGATCAAAAGAACAAATTGATCTAGTGGAAGCCTATTCTCGCGAACAGGGAATGTTTTGGGATGATTCCTCTACAGATCCTTCCTATACGGACGTATTAGAATTAAATCTTGCAGATGTTGAGCCGAGTATTTCTGGGCCAAAACGACCTCAAGATCGTATCTCTTTAAAAAATTCAAAAATAAAAATAAATGACGAATTAGACAAGATGTTAGAAGAGATTTCCTCTTCGAAGGAGACTTCAGTTTCGAAGACAGCTTCTTCATGTGTAAAAAACAACGGACATTCATTTGATTTAGAGCATGGTTCAGTAGTTATTGCTGCTATTACAAGTTGTACTAACACATCCAATCCATCTGTGATGTTGGCAGCAGGAATTCTTGCAAAAAAAGCAGTTGAAGTTGGATTGAAGACTCATCCTTGGGTTAAGACAAGTCTTGCTCCTGGTTCTAAGGTAGTGACAGAGTATTTAAATAAATCTGGTCTTTATGAATATTTAGAGGAATTAGGATTTAATGTTGTAGGGTATGGATGTACCACATGTATAGGGAATTCTGGTCCGTTAGCACAGCCTATTTCTAAGGCAATAGCAGATGAAGATTTAGTAGTTTCTTCTGTTTTATCTGGTAATAGAAATTTTGAAGGTCGTGTCCATGCAGAAGTTAGGATGAATTTTCTGGCGTCTCCGCCACTAGTAGTTGCTTACGCATTGGCTGGCAAAGTAGATATTGACTTTTCCTCTGAACCCATAGGGAAAAGCTCAAGTGGTGAGGAGATTTATCTGAAAGATATATGGCCTTCTCAGCAAGAATTACAGGAAGTCTTAGTTAGTAGTGTGAAATCTGATCTTTTTGAAAAATCTTATGGAGATGTTTTCACAGGAGATTTGTCTTGGCAAGGTATTTCTACTCCAGAAGGGAGTCAATTCTCTTGGGATGAAATGTCTACATATGTAAGAAAGGCTCCTTATTTTGATGGAATGAAAAAAGATCCTGATCCAGTATCTGATATTAATAATGCAAGGTGTCTTGCTTTACTTGGAGATTCGATAACAACTGATCATATATCTCCTGCTGGGTCAATAAAAAAAGATAGTCCTGGTGGTCAATTTCTTGTTTTAAATGATGTTCTTCCCGATAATTTTAATAGTTATGGCTCTAGAAGAGGGAATCATGAAGTAATGATGCGGGGGACTTTTGCGAATGTAAGACTTAGAAATCAACTTGCCCCTGGGACTGAAGGTGGATTTACGAAACATTTTCCTACAGGTGAGGTCCTAGATATTTTTGAAGCTGCCAATCGGTATAAAGAAGATTCTACTCCTTTAGTAGTTCTTGCAGGCAAAGAGTATGGAACTGGTTCATCTAGAGATTGGGCTGCAAAAGGTTCTTTGTTATTGGGAGTAAAGGCGGTTATAGCTGAGAGTTTTGAACGTATACATCGTTCAAATCTCGTGGGAATGGGCGTTTTACCATTACAATTTAAATCTGGAGAAAATGCGGAGAGTCTTGGTCTGACCGGAGAAGAAATATTTTCTATCATTGGTCTTAATCAGGGAGAATCAAAAGAAGTAAGTGTAAAGGCAGAATCTTCAGACAAAGAAACAAGTTTTAATGCAATTGTACGTATAGATACTCCAAATGAGCTCGCGTATTACCAAAACGGAGGTATTTTACAATACGTTCTAAGGCAGTTATTAAAACAAAGTGAATTAAAAACTTGAATAAAAAAATAATTTTTATTTTCTGACCCGTATACTCGGGGATATATTATTGCTCGTCTATACTACACTTCCACAAGATAATTTAAATAACGCCAATACCTCTGCAAAAGAATATGAAAAAAAGGGGTTTGATGGATTATTGTCAATGGAGAATGCACATGACCCATTTCTACCACTTGCTATTAGTTCCGTAGTTACTAAAAATATACTTCTAACTACAGGTATTGCTATCGCTTTTCCAAGAAGTCCTATGGTAGTTGCAAATGCAAGTTGGGATTTGCAGGAAGCTTCTGGTGGAAGGTTTGTTTTGGGAATAGGACCTCAGGTGAAAGCTCACAATGAACGTAGATTTAGTGTGCAGTGGTCATCGCCCGTATCAAGAATGAGAGAATATGTAAATTCTCTGAGAGCGATTTGGAATTGCTGGGCACATGGAGAAAGGTTGAATTTTGAGGGGAAACATTATAATTTTTCGCTGATGATTCCAAGATTTATTCCTGAATCAACAGGACAACCACCTATCCCAATTACCATCTCTGCCGTTGGACCTCAAATGCTTAAACTTGCAGGAGAAGTAGCAGATGGAGTGAAACTTCATCCTTTTTGTTCGGTGAAATATATAAAGAAAATAGTGTTGCCATTATTGAATGAAGGAATGGAAAAGAATTCGAGGAGTAGAGATTTTTTTGAGATTATGGGAGGTGGTTTCGTTGCGACAGGAAGAAATGAAGAAGAAGTTTCCCGTTCTTGTGATGAAGTAAGACAGCGTATTGGTTTCTATGGTTCGACTCCTAATTATTGGTCTGTTTTAGAGGAGCATGATCTTTTGGATTTAGGTCATGAACTAAATATTATGGCTAGAGAAAAAAAATGGGATGAGATGACTAAAAAAATAGATGATGACGTTGTTCGTTTATTCGCGGCTGTTGGAACCTATGAAAATATTTCTAACGAAATAAAAAATCATTTTGGCAATTTGGTTGATTCAATATATGTAGGAATGCTTCCGACAGGAGATCAAAATATTGATCCTGATCTTCTTCAAGAAATCCAAAAAATTAATACTGAATTCAAAGGTTTTAAAAAATAATAGAAATCATTATTTAGGACCGATCATTTTTTTCGGGTCGACTACATTTTGAAATTCTTCTTCAGTCATTAACTCTAGACTGAGTACAGCTTCACATAAAGTAATGTCTTCTTGGAATGCTTTCTTAGCTACTTTTGCAGCATTATCATAACCAATGACTGGGTTAAGAGCTGTAACTAACATTAAAGAATTTTTTAGATATGCTTCAATATTTTTTTCATTTGGAATAATTCCTCTAGCACAATGTTCTTCAAAAGAGATACTGGCATCTGACAAAAGACGTATTGAATTTAATAAATTGAAAATCATAACTGGTTTAAAGACGTTTAATTCTAGATGGCCATTAGAGCCACCAACATTTACAGCAACATCATTTCCTAGGACTTGTGCGCAAACCATAGTCATAGCTTCACATTGAGTAGGGTTTACTTTGCCAGGCATGATGGAACTCCCAGGTTCATTTTCTGGAATTAGAATCTCTCCAATACCGCTCCGAGGACCAGATGAAAGGAGTCTGACATCATTAGCAATCTTCATTAAAGAAGTTGCTATGGTTTTAAGCGCTCCACTTGCAAATACGATTGCATCGTTTGTTGCCAGAGATTCGAATTTATTTGGAGCAGTTTCAAAGGGAAGACCAGTAATTTCAGCTATTTTTATAGCAGAATTCCTTGCGAATTCTGGATGCGAATTTATTCCAGTTCCAACGGCAGTGCCACCTAGTGCGAGATAATATAATCCTTCTTCTAAAGTGGTTTTAATTCTATTGATTCCATTATTTATTTGAGTGACATAGCCAGAAAACTCTTGTCCAAGAGTTAATGGAACTGCATCCATCATATGGGTACGTCCTATTTTGATAATTTCTGAAAAAGATTCTGATTTTTTTTTAAGGGTATTTTTTAATTTTTCCAGACTGGGAATAAGAATATGATTAATTTGTTCTGCTGCCGCAATATGCATAGCGGTTGGAAAAGTATCATTTGATGATTGTGCCTTGTTTACGTCATCATTAGGATGAATCGGATTCTTAGATCCTAACACTCCTCCAGCTAGTTCAATAGATCTATTAGAAATTACTTCATTAGAATTCATATTTGTTTGTGTGCCACTACCAGTTTGCCAAACAGAAAGGGGAAAATGGTCATCTAATCTTCCTTCAATTACTTCATCTGCAGCTTTAACAATCAGGTCACATTTTTCTTTAGAAAGAGTACCAAGCTCTTGATTAGTGATTGCCGCAGCTTTTTTTAAAACACCCAGTGCTCTAATAATTTCTCTTGGAAATTTATCAAGACCTATTTTAAAGTGTATTAAAGAACGAGCAGTTTGTGCTCCATAATATTTGTCATTAGGTACGTTGATTTCTCCCATGGTGTCAGTTTCAACACGGTACTCCATTTGATTCCCCTTAATTAGTTACATTAAATATTTCGTTAAAATCATAAGATTTCTAAGACCATTCTAAAACTATACGACCAACAGGGTCTCCGGCGCGAAGAATTTGGAACGCATCATTTGCCTCTTCTATAGGGATAGTATCTGTTATAATAGCCTTTACTCTACCGTCATTTACTAGGCTTGCTGCATCAGCAACATCCTTTACTGTATGGTTGTGTGATGCAATGATTTGTATCCACTTGTAGACTAACTGTGCAGGATCAATCGGAACTTTTTGTCCCATATGATATCCAAGTATAAGAAGTCTTCCCCCTCTTTTAAGTAAATCTATACATTGCTGAATTACTATTGGGACCGCAGAACCTCCGACTATTTCTAATGCCAAATCAGCACCTAAACCATTAGTTATTTCCAAAATCGCTTCGACAGGATTTGTCTTACTTGCGTTGATTATTTCAGTTGCCCCAAGTTCTTTAGCTGTAATTAACTTTTCTTCACTAATATCCACGGCAATAACATTTGCACCTAGATATCTTAAAATTTGAAGTGCATGAATACCAAGTCCTCCAACTCCAAAAACTACAGCGTATTCGCCAAGTTGAACATTTGCCATTCTAATCGCGTGAAGTGGTGAGCCGAGAGTACCTCCTATTAAACAAGCTGCGGATGAGCTAACATTATCCCCAATTTTAACTAGATTTCTTTCAGAAACTGCAACAAGTTCACCGAATCCTCCATGAAGTTCGATTCCGAGTCTGCCAGGTGAGTTTAAACACATTTCTTCACTTCCAAGCCTACACATTTGACAATAGCCACAAGTCTGTTTACTTACTACTACCACTCTGTCACCGGATTTAAATCCAGAGACATTACTACCAACTTCTAAAATTTCACCTGCATTTTCATGACCTAACATTAATGGCGTAGGAGCAGTTTGTATTAATCCATCAACTATCTTTAAATCTGTAGCGCAGAGTCCATTACTTTTAGATTTTACTAGAACTTGATTTGGACCTATGTCAGGTTCATTCGTTTCTTCTAAGACTAAAGGTTTTTGAAATTCTTTTAGAATCATTCCTTTCATTTCTCTACCTTTCATCGATTAGCGTTAATTAGCGTAAGAAAGAAATTCCAATACTAACAGTTCTTTATGATGTAAAAAAGTAAATTTCTTATTATAAATTTACTCTATTTTTTTGTTATGATCGTAAAAATATTTATTTAGTTTTTAGGAGGGAAGTTATTGCCTTTTGCAAAATGCAATGAAACTGAACTTGAAATTTTTTATGAAGAAGAGGGTGAGGGCGAGACTTTGGTAATGGTAGGAGGTTTCACAGCTACCATTGAGGTATGGGGACGTTTGAGACCTCTTTTATCAAAGAAATATCGTTTGATAATGGCTGATAATAGGGGAAGTGGAAGAACAAAAATTTTAAACGAAGATGGTATTAGAACTCCTGCAAAACTTGCTCTAGATGTTTTAAGTCTTGTTGATAACTTGAAAATCGAAAAGTTCCATATTTTTGGAGGTTCAATGGGAGGAATGATTTGTCAGGAATTTGCAGTTAAAAATCAAGAAAGACTAAAAAGTTTGATAATTGCATGTTCGCAGTTTGGTGGGAAAGATGCAATTAAGCCTAATCTAGGAATAAGAGAAACAAGGGCTAAAGGAGGCATTCCAACTGCTACTCCCGAAGAGAGGAGAAATGCATTAGAGACATTATTTCATCCAAATACGATTGATAATAGACCTGAAGTAGTAAAGTTTTATGATGAAAACAAGAGAAAATTTCCTCATAGTAGAGAAGAATTAGATATGAGGACAAAGGGAATGAATGAGTGTGATGTTTCGGAAGAGATTCGTAATTTAAAGGTTCCGACTTTAGTAATTTGTGGTTCGAATGATGTTTTAGTCCCTACAGAAAACTCAAGATTGATTGCAGAACGTATACTTGGTTCCGAATTATCTATAATTGAACAATCGGGTCATCACTTTTACTCAGAACAACCGGAGTTATCTAGTGAGATAATGCTAGAATTTTTATCCAAACATTAGTTTCATTTTACATGCCCATTCCGCCATCAACCCTTAGTACAATTCCAGTTACATAACTTGATTCATCAGAAGCTAGAAATAAAAACCCTGCAGCTATCTCTTCTGCTTCTCCCCATCTGCCAAGAGAAATTCTGTCGAGATATGTTCTTTCAAAACGCTCATCAGTTCGAATTGTCTCGGTCATTGGTGTGATCGCAGCAGGTGAAATACAATTAACCGTAATGCCATATCTCCCAAGTTCTCTTGCAGCACTTTTTGTTGCACCCACTATGCCCATTTTTGCGGAAGAATAATTTATTTGACCAATCGTTCCTCTGAGGCCAGCACCAGAAGTCACATTTATTATACGTCCTGTTTTTTGAGGGATCATTCTTTTTGATGCTGCATGAATTCCGTTCCACGTCCCTTTAAGATGAACATTAATTACATTGTCCCAATCTGATTCTTTCATTTTATGTACCATTGCTGCACGAACAATTCCGGCATTGTTAACAATAATATTTAGATCACCATATTTATTTTCACATTCATCGATTGCAGATTCTACCTCACTAAGATCTCCAATATTTGCTTTGAAAAAAGAACAGGACCCTCCTTTTTCACGTATCATTTCCGATGTTTTAATACCTTCTTCTTCATTCAAATCCACCGCAATTACATTTGCTCCTTCTATTGCGAATCTCTCGCAAACTGCTCTACCTATACCTTGAGCAGCTCCAGTAACTACAGCATTTTTGCCATCTAATCTCATAAATTTCCTTTCTATGATTATTTTGTCCAGATTTCAACCAAACCAGATGTTACAATATTGTCTTCTTTATTTTTAGCCTCAATTGAGCATAATGCGAATTCTCTACCTTCTTCGGTATCTAAACTATTGATTTTTCCAGAACAAGTAATTTCTTCTCCTATAAAAACCATTGATTTGAAATTAACTTGCAACTTTTTTATTTTTCCCACGCCAAAAACAGATTCAACATATTCTGAAAGAAACGCCATTGACAACATTCCATGTGCGATAAGCTTTTTTAAACCCTTTTTTTTTGCATATTCTTCATCAAAATGTAATGGATTGAAATCCCCGCTTGCTCCAGCATATTTTACAAGTTGAACTTTGGTTATAGGTTTTTTCTTAAAGTCGGGCATTTTTTGATTTTCTTGAAAATTCATTTATTAAATCTCCGGAGTGTGATCCATTTTGCACTGCCTATTTTCTCATTGGTCTTTGAATCAATAAAAGAATAGTCTCTTTCCATAAAAACTAATTCTCCAGATTTCCCATCTTTTTGATAAATATCACTAACAGTCATAGTTACGTCGATCTCATCTCCTGCAATAATTGGTCTTTTGTATTCGTATGTTTGTGATGCGTGTAATCCTACATCGCCATAATCTTCGGGAAAATCGGGAAATAGTTCTTTAGGACGAAATGTTGTAGGAAAAGTAGGAGGAGCAATTGCATTCTGTCCTTGATGTTCTGTATTTTCATCTCCTATTGCATCCGAAAATTTTTCTATAGCGCCACTTTCTATAAAAACTTTGAAAGGTCCATATTTTTTGCCGATTAGAGATGAAATTTCAGCAGTAATTCTGTTTGTCATTATATCCTCATTTTTTTAAAAATATTCTTATATCTACAGCAAATGCTCCTTTTGAAGTAACAATCACAGGATTGATATCGACCTCAGAAATCAAATCTGATAATTCTACAGCCATTAAAGAGAGATTTGAAATTGAACTTGCCAATGATTTTAGATCAAGTTTTTTGTTTCCGCGAAACCCAGAGAAGATGTCTGAGCCTTTTAACTCTTGAATTAATTTAATTACTGTTTCGGGACTAATGGGTGGGAGTACTCTTTTAATCTCTTTTATTGTTTCCACAAAAATACCACCTAGGCCAATGGACATACATAATCCAAAACTATTGTCTAAAGAGATGCCAGCAAGGACCTCCACTCCATTATCTTGAATCATCGATTGCGTTATAATTTGTTTTTTATCTGAGATTTTCAAGAATTCTTTTGCTTTTTCTCTTATAGTTATCTCGTTATCTAAATTGATAGCGACACCATTAATTTCTGTTTTATGTGTAAAAAGATCTGAATGAACCTTAAGTACAACTGAATTTTTATTCTCTCTCCAAAATTGTATAGCCTTTTTTGCAGAATTTATAATTTTGGTTTCCGCTTTTTGGATTTTGTACAAATCTAGTAAATCTAAAGAAGTTTCTAAGGGAAGAAGCCTATTTTTACCGATTAAACTCGAATCTATTAATCTGTGAGCTTTCTCTTTTCTCTTTATATTTATTTTTTTCTCGAATGCAGAAAGTGTTTTATATGACTCTCTTTTCTTTTTTAGATCAAGCAAGGAAGAGAGTCCTTTAATTGCCCTTAAATGGTCTTTGAAAACAGGAACTCCGTTTTCTCTTAATTTTAAAATTTCTTTATCTGGTCCTGCCAACCAGGCTAAAGAGACTGGTTTTTTTGAATTTTTAAAAATATTTTTGAAATCTTCAGCAATTTTATCTCCAACATGATGATATACACCCATAACCAAACATAGAGCGTCTATATTTTCATCGCTTAGAATATTTTTTGCCACTTCCTGTAATGGACTTTCACCTGGTCTACTCACCATTAAAGAAACTAAATCAACCGGATTTCTTACTGGAGCGTATTCGGAAAGATGTTTTCGCACTTTCTTTTGGGTTTTTTCTGTAATTGAAGGTACTGTAAATCCGTTATCTACGGCAAGATCCGCACAAAGAGAACCAAAACCTCCCGAAAAACTTAAAATTCCCAATCGATTTCCTTTGATTTTTTTTCTATTAGTCAGAAATTCAACTGTCTCAATAATTTCATCATATGAATGACAAACTTGAATCCCAAATTGTTCTGCAAAAGCTTCAAAAACATTTTTTTCAGTTGTTAGAGCGGCAGTATGACTTGCTGCTGCACGAGCACCCTCTTCAGTTGCTCCTCCCTTGAATAGAACTATAGGTTTTCCTTTTTCGAGAGCTTTTTGCGCAGTTCGTTTTAATTTTTCTCCATTTCTTATCGATTCTAGATATCCGCAAATGACCTTAGTATTTTTATCGTCAAGGAAATAATCAACACAGTCAGAGAAATCTACATCTGATTCATTTCCTAGGCTTACTAGAGAACTAATCCCAATAGAACTTTCTTGAAAAGAACTAAGCATACAAGCACCTATTGCTCCACTCTGGGTTATCAGTGAAACTGAACCAGGAAGTAATTTTTTGTCTTCTCGAATTGAAATAGTAAAAGTAGCCATAAGCTTGGATCTAACATGAACTATTCCCATACAATTTGGTCCTAGAATACGCATTCCTGATTTTGAAGCGATTTCTAACATTTCTTTTTGAATATTCGCCCCTTTTTTCCCAGTTTCTTTAAAGCCGGAAGTCATAATTACGGAAACACCCACTCCTCTTTCTGCACATTCTTTTAAAGAAGATATGATATTTTCTCTACGCGTACAGAAGAGCGCAAAATCTGGGGTTTCAGGTAAAGAAGAAATATCTGGGTAACACTTTAGTCCGTAAATTTCTTTATGATTTGGATTGATTGGATAAAGATTGCCTTCAAATCCATAATCTTTCGTTAATCGAATTGGTATTCCTCCAAATCGATATAAATCCGAAGATGCACCAACTACTGCTATTGATTTTGGGAAAAAAAGCTTTTTTAGGTTATTATTTTTCATGTTTTCACTTAGTCTTTATTGCAGAAGCAACTCCTTTTGTGACAATTTCTCCATTTTGATTCTTAATAGAAACATCAAAAATAAACTTCTCTGGTTCTGTTCTTGAGTTAATTTCAAATTCAATATTGATATTGTCTCCTGGGAAAATAGGTTTTATAAATTTTACATCTAGATGCCCATTTTCAATAAATCCTTTGCCAAAAACTTTTGTCATTTCTTCCGCGATAAAACAAACAGGATGTCTTCCAGTTGCTACTGCTTTTGGAAGACCTGCTTTTTTGGCAACTTCATCGTCTGTGTGGATATTCAGAGTATCTTTTCCGCCCGTAACCAACCTGTTGAATTTTTTAACTTCCACACGGCCAATTTTATAGCTAGTTGGGTCTAAAGATTCATCGCAATTTATATTTTGATTCTTATTCATAAATATCCTTATTTAACTAGATTGATGTTCTCTTGTGAGACTGAGGACTGAAGTGTGAAGAGATCTGACGACATTTTTTTCTTCTTCGTTGCTTACCAAAAGTTCGCTAACAATCCAACCTTTTTGTCTTTTAATATAGAGTTCGCTCACCGTAACTTTTTGATGATATGTTTTATTCAAAAAAATGGGCGCATAAAAATCATATGATAGAGCTGCATGAATAGTTCCAAATCGTTTGAAATTTTCATCATAAATAGCTAGCAAATCATTCACAAAAATCATAGATGGAGCAATAGCATTTTCATAAGGAGAGTCTGTGCTATAAATTGTTTCCTGTAATCCTAAAGCATCACAGTAATTTGAAAGAGAATCTTGTGTGAGTATTATATTTCGTTCTCCAATAATCATTCCCACTTTCAGATTTTCCCAAGAGAAATCGGGTTTTTCCATCAATACACCTTTTATTTTTTAAGGAATTAATATTAACTTTCCAGTAAATTTCCCACTTTCAAGTAGTTCGTGACATTCATTCGCGTTTTCCAGAGGAATTTCTTTAAAAACTGGAATAGTAAAATTTGTATCGGGAAGCAGGATATCTAATTTTTCATTAATTTCAGGAATTTGAGGTCCTAGATTATTGGCAGTTATCCCAAGTACATCCGCATTTTTTCCCATTAGTGTAGAAACTCTAAAATTTGTTTCTGGACCCTTCCCTGTGCCCATTCCAACAAGCACAATCCTTCCTCGAATTGAAATTGCATCGAGATCTTTGTCGAAGTTATCACAGGCAGCGAGTTCAATAATGACATCTACTCCATGTCCATTTGTTATTTCTTTACAGATGGCTACAAAATTATTTTCCTTATAATTTATTATATGGTCTGCACCATTTTTTATGCAATATTCTCCTTTTTCTTTAGAACTTACTGTTGAAATAACTTTACAACCCATCGATTTTGCAAGTTGAATACATGCAGTTCCAACACCACCAGCCCCACCTTGCACAAGGATGACTTCTCCAGGAGTAACTTTTGCTCTCAAAACTAACGCATGCCAAGCTGTCTGAAATGCAACCGGAAAAGCCGCGGCATCTGAAAAGTTAAATTGTTTTGGTATTTTTGATGTTGTTTTTGCGTCCACAGCAACAAATTCTGCATACGTGTCTCGTTTTGATGTTGAACCAAAAACGATATCACCTTCTTTAAATTTTTCTATTTCATTACCACATTGCACGACTTCACCTGCAAACTCAGTACCCAATAGATGTGGCAATGTTAATGAAGAAACATAATTTGGGAATCCTTTTCTTATCGAAAGTTCGATTGGATTTACGCCAATTGCGTTGATCTTTACAAGTATTTCATTAGGTTCAGGAATCGGTTCGGGAATTTCATCCAAAATCAAAGGATTCTCTAGTGATACACTATATTCGTGAACACGCATAGATCTCATAATAGGGACCTCTTCTTTCATACATGGTATTTTTATTAAGATAAAAACATAATTTCAAGAATTCTAACATTATGTTTTGCTCAAATTGAAGGAACTAAAGAAATTAAATTTTAGTCATTGCAGACCCGTCTCTTCTGGAGTCTCCGCACGCAAATAATTCTCCATTTTCTAGTTTTTCTATTGCGTGTATTCCTCCAAAAAAATGACTCGGGTATTCTTTTCGAGTGATCTTAAATTGAAGTTTCTTCAATGCCTCTTCTAACTTATCGTTTTCTTCTCCTTCTATATACAAAGGTCCTATGTCGCAGTGAATCCTTCTTCTCTTGATTGCATCAGATAAATTCAATTTAAGGTGCTGTTGATTCAATATAACTTGCGCTATAGCGGTAGGTATACGATAAGAACCTGGACTTCCAATAGCAGTTTGTAGTTTGTTTTTTTTGAAAATCAATGTTGGCGCGAATCCTGCAATTGGTCTTTTCCCGGGAAGAATACTGTTTGGTTTGTTTGGTCGAGGGTCCATCCAGTTAGTATGATTATTTAAGAGAATGCCTGTTTCTGGAACTATAATTCCGGATCCCCAAGCTGCGCCAAGTGTCTGTGTTTGACATACAGCGTTACCTTGTTTGTCAATAATGGTAAAATGAGTTGTTGACCCCATTTCATGTTCGTGATTATGAACATCCAATTTTTTTATAGAATCAATTAATTTTCTCGCATATTCTTTTGTTGATAAGTAGTCAAAATCTTTTTTTGAAAATTTAGGATCTCCATATAGTGAAAATCTGTCTTTAAAAGCAATTTGCATGGCTTTAACAAGAATTAAGGAGAATTCCAATTCAGTTAGATTTTTTATTTTTTTTCTTTGTATTTCAAAAAGATTTAGTATTTGAATTAATAAGAGTCCACAAGAGGGTAAAGGAGCGGTAAAATAGTTTAGATTTTCGTATTCTCCCTCCAATGGATTTGGTTCTCTGATCTCGTAGGAAATGAGGTCATCTAAATTCAAAGGTGCATTTCCTTTCTTCATTTCTTTAGAAATCAATTCTCCAATTTTTCCGTTATAAAAAATATTACTTCCTTCTTTAGCTATGCTATTAAGACTTTCTGCAAGTTCTGGTTGTTTTATTAAAGAACCTAATTTATGCGGAATACCATCTTTGGAATGAATCTTTCTTAGATTAGGATATTGTTCTAACATTTCAATGAAACGCTTTTCGTTTGATTGGAGTGCATAAAACGAATTGATCTCAAATCCATTTCTTGCAATTTTTATTGGTTCTTCAAAAAGAATGGACCAATCCATACTGGAAAACTTTTTGTGAATAGTTTCCAACCCCTTTGATAATCCAGGAGTTAGAATAGAAAGATATCCTCTGTTATGTTCGTTTGTTAGATGTTTCCCGTCTTTATTGCAATCGAACATGGAAGATGTGACTTGACTTGAGCATTCATTTCCAAAATCTATGAATGATATTTTTTTTTCTTTTTCATTCCAAAGAAGAGAGACACCGCCACCGCCCAATCCTGAATAAAAAGGTTCTGTAACACCTAGAGTAAGTGAAACGGTAATCGCCGCATCAAAAGCATTTCCTCCTTTTTCTAAAATATGCATTCCCGCATTAACAGCCTCGGGACGCGCAGCGGCAACTCCATACATTCGTTAAATCCGGTTTTTTGAAAAGAGTTTATTCTTTTTCGTCATTGATTCTCTTCAAAGCACGAAGTCCTTCGTGAAGAACTATTAGTCCACCAGGTGTGACACATACTTCAAAAGCTTCTAATAATTGCATTTCAGTAGCGCCTAGTTTCATAGCTTTTTTTGTATTTTCATATAATTCTTCGCTCATTCCTCTGTAAGCCATAATTACGATAATTACCATCATTCTTGCTATAGGGTCCAAATGTCCATTTTTCCCTTCAAAAAATCCCCAATACACTCTGGAATTAACCTCAAAAAAATCTGGATCTAAATTAATGCCATATTCAATAGCTTCGTCTTTGTAACCCATGTCATTTTGTATTTTATTTGTTATTCGATTTATTTTTTCTTCTCTTGTCTCAGAAGTATTATTTTTTACTTCTTCCATTTCTTTTCTCACACTATATTTCCAATCTCTATCTATTGGGCTATGACTATTTTCTTCATTTGCAATCCTTCTTAAAGAATCTAAGCCAACCATAAGAGTTGGCGATCCGCCTGCACCAACAGCAACAGAGAAAACTTCTAATAAATCGTTAACACTTGCTCCGTGTTTAATTGCATTCTTTGCGTGTGTATAGGCTCCCGGTCTATCTCGACAGGCTAAAACACCTGCAACTATCATTTCTCTTGTCTTATGATCTAAGTGTCTTGGCTCGTCAGCTTTAAAAAACCCCCAATGTCCAGTCAGCCATGCTTCCATATAATCTGGGTCCCATTCACAACCAAAATCCAACCAAGTATTGTCAGGAGTTGCATCGTCCCAATCGTCCTCAATAATTTGTTTTGTTTCCCTAATTCTATCTTGTCTTTTTTCTTCTTCCATCGATTCCATCTCCTATTTTTCAACTTATAAATAAATCTTATGATTGTTTATTTTGTGTCCAAGGGCGGGAGCAAGATTTTGCTTTGAAAGCATCTCCTCCTTTAAATATTTCATTGTCTGTTCCCCAGTGTATTTCTTGTTTGAGTTTCTTAAACTTAGGAATATGTTTCGAACAATGTATGTAGGCTTCTTCGACTTCGATCATGATCCAGCATTCAGGTTTTTTCCCTCCTTCTTCTTTTGCATCTTTAAGAAGTTTCTTCGACAAAGTTCGTTTTTTTATAAAAGATTCATTATCTATTATAGTTGCATGTCCGTTTACGTGAAGTCCTATTCTACTACTAAAAAAGTCTATAAAAACCATTCCTATATGAGGATTCTCGATGATATTTCCTACACTTGCCATTACTCCGTTACCTCGGTACTCCGGTAGTGCGAGTTTTCGTTTATTTAGAATATGAATGAATCCGGGATTCCCTGCACGGAATGAAGAGTCACATTCCCCTTTACTGTCAGAGGTTGAAATGAAAACCATTTCGCGTTCTGAAATAAATTTTTTCATTAGAGGATTAAGATAATTAAGCATTTGATTATTATAAAAAGCGTCTGCTCTTTTACGGGATCCAAAAGTTTCTTGAACTTCATGCTCTCCATCAGAGCCGGGAAGCGTAGTGGTTTTTTCTTTAGATTCCATTTAATTTCCTTTCATGTGAAAAGTCGAATCCTAAAATGAAAATATATATTTAAAGAAATAAATCTTTATTTCTATAAATCCATTTTTGTAATTTAGAAATACCATCTTCTACGGAAGTTTTTGGTTTCCATCCGAATTCTTCGTAAGCCCTTTCGATATTACATACGAAGACAGGTTGATCTCCTGGTCTCCAATTAGAGTATGAAGGAGAAATTTTCTTCTTAGTAAACTTTTCCAAAAGACTTATTAGTTCCAAAAGAGAGAGAGTATTATCAGGTCCTCCCCCTATGTTGTAAGCCTTTCCATTTACTTTTTCCATATTTTCAATTGCCATTACATAGCAATTAACTAAGTCGTCAATAAATAAAACGTCACGAACTTGTTTCCCGTCACCATAAATTGTAATTTCTTTTTCAAGTAAAGATGCGATAGTAAACCAAGCAACCCATCCTTGGTCTTCAATCCCAAATTGTCTATATCCATAAATACATGATTGTCTCATTACAACCGATTTTATTCCGTATATCCTTGAATAATCTATAACATATTGATCTGCGACGCCTTTTGAGCAACCGTAAGGGGAATGAAAGTCCAGAAGAGTATTTTCAGATATCCCAGATGGATATTTCTCATATGTATATTTATTGTTTTTTTCTACAATCTCAATATCTTCCATTTCCCCGTAAACTTTATTGGTTGAAGAAAAAATCAGGAATGGAGAATCTTTGAGGAGTTCGTTGTTTTTTTCTAAGGGTTGAAGATTGTAATTTTCTCTTATTGCCTCAAGAACGTTTAAAGTTCCCAAGGCATTTATTTCAAAATCTTCGCGAGGATTCTCGACAGAAGTTGTTACAGCAACTTGACCGGCAAGATGGATAACTACATCTATATTTTGATTTTCTGAAAAAATACTTTTTACTAGTTCGTAGTCTCTCAAATCACCTTCAATAAAAGAAAAATTTCCATTTTTTTTCAGCCAGTTTAGATTTGAGTTTGAACCCTTTCGGGATAAGTTGTCGAAGACGATTACATCATTACCCGAATCGATAAATCGTTTAGCTGTATTTGAACCTATGAAACCTGCCCCGCCTGTAATTAGAATCTTCATCTTTAAGTCTCTCTAGAAAATTAAGGATATTTTCTTGGAGCCGACGAGGAGACTTGAACTCCTGACCTGCTGATTACGAATCAGCTGCTCTACC
>CAZLCI010000039.1:0-19013 GCA_964558115.1 uncultured Nitrospinaceae bacterium
ATCTACTAAACTCGGATCGAGTGTAAAGTGCGCCAACACTCGAAGTTCAATTTGACTATAATCACACGCAAAAATAGACCACCCATCTCTTGGAATAAATGCAGAACGAATTTCTTTTCCAAGGTCTGTTCTAATTGGGATATTTTGTAAATTTGGATCAGAACTACTTAAACGACCGGTTGCAGTAATTGTTTGATTAAAATGAGTGTGAATTCTACCTGTTTTCTTATACACAAGTCTTGGAAGAGCATCGACATACGTGTTTTTTAGTTTTGTAAGTTGTCTATATTGAAGAATCAAATTGGGCAATTCATGAAGGTGGGACAATCTTTCTAGTGTATCAATATCTGTAGATGCTCCTGTCTTTGTTTTTTTCATTATCGGAAGATTAAGATTTTCAAAAAGGATGCGACGTAATTGTACTGTAGAATTAATATTGAACTCTTCTTCAGCTAACTCATATATTTTTTTGGTCATCCCTTCTAGCTCAACTTCTAACTTTGAACTCATTCTATTCAAAAGGTCTACATTTAATCGAATTCCCGTTGTCTCCATATCTAATAAAATTGCTAACAATGGAATTTCTAAATCAGAAAATAATTCGTCCAGTTTATCTTCCTTCAATTGTTCTTTCATTTTTTCTGCTAAACGAAAGGTAATATCTGCATCCTGAGAGGCATATTGCGTTGCATCTTCAATGGAAACTTCTGAAAAAGAAATCTGCTTAGCACCTTTCCCGCAAATATCCACATATTTAATCGTGGAAATACCAAAATATTCTTCTGCAAGATGATCCAATCCATGACTCGTCCGGTTAGATAGAATGAGATAAGAAGCCAGCATAGTATCAAAAATCTTTCCTTTGATTTCATATCCATTTTCTCTAAAAACGGAAATATCATACTTTATATTTTGACCAATTTTCTCCTTTTCTTCAGAAAGTAGGAAAGGAGAGAGCTCCTTCATTACTAGTTTCAAAGAAAGTTGCTCACTTTTCGGTTCATTCTTGTGTCCAACAGGAATATAGAATGCTTCGCCTGCACTAACACTCAGACTCAAACCAACAATTTCAGCTTCTTTAGTGTCTAAAGACGTTGTTTCAAGATCTATGGAAAAAGAAGTACTCTTCTCCAAAGTTTTGATAAGTTTTCCTAAATCAGATTTTGATATGATTTTTCTGTACTTTTCATTTTTCTGAATCAAAGGTTCTATATCTTCTGTTGTTTTCGAATCACTAGATTCATAACCGGGAAGTTGTTCTAAAATATTTTTAAACTCAAGTTCTTCTATAAAAAGTTCTCTCCCTAACTCAATATTTGCATCTTTCAATCTGTAATTCTCCAGAGAATTTTTCTGTTCAGCATCACACTTAATTCTACAAAGTTCCCTTGAAAGCAAAATCAAATCCTTATTTTCTTCGAGGATTTGTTTTTGCCTAGGTCTTTTCACTTTTGTAACCGATTTCAATAAATTATCTAGACTCCCAAATTCTTGAATCAGGGAAACTGCTGTTTTTTCTCCTATGCCTGGCGCACCAGGAATATTATCTGTGGAATCACCCATAAGTGCTTGAATATCTATAAATTTATCAGGAGCAATTCCCCATTTTTCTTCGATTTCTTTAGGACCATATTCTTCATCCTTCATTGGATCCCATATACGAATTTTCTCATTCACTAACTGTGCAAAATCTTTATCTGCAGTTATGAGAAGAACTTCAAATTTCTCTTTCAAAGCTTCGTGTGCAAGAGAACCTAAAAGATCGTCTGCTTCTAAACCTGCCTCTACAAGAAGAGGAATATTTAAGATCTCAACAACGCGATGAATCAACGGAATTTGCGAAACTAGATCTTCTGGTGCAGCATCACGATTTGCTTTGTATTTAGGAAAAATAGAATGTCTATGAGTGGGTTCAGGTCTATCAAAAGCAATAGCAGCATAATCAGGTTTTTTGTCTTTAATAACTTTTAAGAGCATTCGAGTAAAAGCAAGAACGGCACCAGTGGGGGTACCTTTCGAATTTCTTAAGTTCTGCCGCATCATCGCGTAATAAGCTCGGAACATATATCCCGAACCATCTATTAAGAAAATTTTCTTTTGTTCTTTAGTACTCAAGAATTCTCCTAGTAAATTATTAGCTATTTTACAACTGCATTGCATAGAAAAGAAATGACCGACAAATAAAATGCACGGTTACTTAATTTTTCAAAAACATTATAATTACAAAAATGTCTAAACAAAATGTTTAGATTCTATGGTGAATCATTCCTTACTCGGAGAAGTTACAATGCATATAGATATTCACTGTCATATTTACCCTAATGAATATGTCAATTTAATAAAACAAGAAGGCGCACGATTTGGAGTAGAAGTGAAAGAAAACAGTGATGGAGATAGAAAAATAATTGTCAAAGGCCTGACTTTTGGAAATCTGCAAAATTTCACGGATGTTGATTTGAGACTGAAAAAAATGGAAGAGATGAGTCTTGATATGAATATACTTTCTTTTTCTTCAAATCCAGGTGTTTATTGGGCCGACTCCGAACTTGCGAATGAGTTATGCAAAGTATCGAATGATGCGTATGCAAAAATTATCAAGGAAAGACCAGAGAAATTTGCAGGGTTTGCTGCCCTTCCTGCTCAAGATGGAAATCTTTCATCGCTAGAACTGGAGCGTAGTGTGAAAGAACTCGGTTTAAAAGGTGGATTCTTAGGAACAAATGTAAACGGTAGATATTTGGATCATGAATGTTTTTTTCCTATTTATGAAAAAGCAGCATCTTTGAAAGTTCCGATTATCGTTCATCCTGCAAACCCAGCTGGCATGTCAGAAATGAAAGATTACTATCTTTTCAATTTAGTTGGATTTACTACAGAAAGCGCAAATAGCATTGGAAGGCTTATATTCTCAGGGGTTTTTGACCGTCTTCCTGATTTGAAATTTATCTTCTTGCATGGTGGAGGAACCGCACCATATCTCGCGGGAAGATTTATGCATGGCTGGAAAGTACGAAAAGAATGTCAAAATATACAAAAATCGCCTCTTGAATATATGAAATCAAATTTTTACTTCGACTGTTTATTATTTCACTCTCCTGTAGTTCGATTTCTCGTGGATCTTATCGGAAGTGAGAGAATTATGCTTGGAACTGATTTGCCCTATGATATGACGGATGAGCAAATAGTGAAAACATTGGAAAATGCAGGACTAAGTAGTGATGAATATGACAATATTTCACATAAAAATGCTCAAACAATTCTTAATCTATAAACTTTTTGAAATTAGAAAAAAAAATGCTAACAATAGAATGGGAAAAACCACTAATAATCTTTCTTTCTTCAATTTTTGAAGGTGCAATCGGGTTTGATTTTGCTCTTCTTGCGGTTCCAACTCTCGGAGCGTTTATTGGAATCAAAGAATCAATTATCTATCTCGCAATCCCAAATTTAGCTCTTATGTTTCTTCGTTCTATTTATGTTGGGATATCTTTTACATCAATTAAGAGATACCTTCCATTTATTGGCGCAGGATGCTTAGGAACTATACTTGGCGTGATTTCTTTTGTCGCTTTTCCAGCAACATTCATCAAATATTTTATTAGTTTTATACTCCTCCTACTTGCAATACATAGTATTTCAAAAATACGAGTGCATTTGGACATGAGAGATGAGATTTTTTTTACTTACTTTGCAGGATTTTTTGGTGGATGGTTTAGTGGGATTTCTTACACGGGAAGTGCTTTATGTGTGATATTTCTAGACAGTTTAGGAATCAAAAAAACAGAACTCATAAAAATCTTATATATCGCAACTCTATTTTTTGCATTGGTTCAGGTGGGAGCACTGAGCGGTATGGGACAATTTAACAAGAAGATTATTATAGAATCTTTGATTGGAATTTTCCCAGCTGTCTTAGGTTTTTCAGTAGGAAGAATTTTAATAAAATTTTTACCAAATAGAATACTTTATGGATTTGCAATTCTTATAATGATTGTTTCTTCAGTTCTTCTTGTTATAGAAATCTAAAAAACTAAGCAATACCCTTCTTAAGAATTTGGTGAAGGTGGATTACGCCAACCACTTCATCCGAATCTTCGTTGCACACAACAAGAGAAGTAATGGAAGATGACTCCATACGATGCAATGCTACAGCTGCCATTTCTTTTGGGTTAATTCGATGAGGGATATTAGACATTAATTCTTTCGCGCAAGCAGAGTTCCAATCAATTTTTGTTTCTAAAGATCTTCGTAGATCTCCATCTGTAATAATACCAACTAAACGCTTTGATTGATCTACCACACATGTCATTCCTAACTTTTTAAGTCCTATTTCTTTCACAACTTCTTCAATTAAAACTTCTTCATCAACAGAAGGGATATCTAAATCTTTTGTCATAATCTCTTCTACTCTAATAAGATTCCTTCCTAAAACTCCCCCAGGATGGAATTGTGCAAAATCTTCTGGACGAAATCCTTTTTCTTCTAAAACAGACATTGCAAGAGCGTCTCCCATTGCTAGTGTAGCAGTTGTACTAGCAGTAGGAGCAAGATTAATTGGACAAGCCTCCTGATCAACAGATACATCCAAAAAAGAAACTGCTTGTTTCGCTAGTGTAGAATTTTTATTTCCAGTGATCGCAATTAGATCCATCCCAAGTCTAGCAAAAACTGGCAAAACTCTTAATAATTCTTCCGTTTCACCACTAAAAGATAAAGCCAAAACTACATCGCCATCTTTAACCATCCCTAAATCACCGTGGACTCCTTCTACAGGATGAATAAAAAAAGAAGGAGTACCTGTACTAGCGAGAGTAGCGGAAATTTTTTGTGCTATGAGTCCGCTTTTCCCGATACCAGTTACAACTACATGCCCCTTACATTCTACAATCAATTTAACTGCACGAACAAAATCTTCTCCCATACGATCAGGTAGATTTTGTAAAGCATTTATTTCTATCTCTATTGTCTTTTTTCCTCTTTCGAGAGGGTCCACCATTATTTCCTTTCAATGATATACTATGTGTTTTAAATACCATTACATAGATTCGAAGTCTACGCAAAAAAAAATAATGATTTGATTATTTAAATTCATGATTGGAAAACTTCTTTACTATCTTTAAGCCACATGCTAAAAATTAAAGTGCTGTCATAACTAAAAAATCGGTAATTTATGGAGACCAATAAGTATGTCGGGTCATTCGAAGTGGAGTACAATAAAACGTAAAAAAGGTGCTTTGGACGCAAAAAGAGGGAAAATCTTCACAAAGCTAATTAAAGAGATAACTATTGCTGCGAGAATTGGGGGTGGGGATATAGATGGGAATCCTAGACTAAGAACTGCTGTACAAGCAGCTAAATCTGCAAATATGCCTCAGGATAATATAACTCGAGCAGTTGCGAAGGGAACCGGAGATTTAGACGGTATCTCATATGAAGAACTTTCATATGAAGGATATGGGCCCGGGGGTGTTGCTATTCTAATCAATGTACTAACTGATAATAAAAACAGGACAGGTTCAGAAATCCGTCATTTGTTGACTAAAGGCTCAGGAAACATGGCAGAACCAAATGCAGTTGCCTGGAACTTTGAAAAAAAAGGACTCATACTGATTCCTAAAAATGATGAAGATGAAGACCGTCTCATGGAAATAATTTTAGAATCAGAAGCGGAAGATATGCAGATTACGGAAGATTTTTACGAAATCCATACTACTCCTGACAAATTTGAATTTATACTTAACGAAATTAAACAAAATAAGTTCATGCCTGAGTCAGCAGAAGTCTCGATGATTCCAAAAACAACTGTAAAACTTGAAGGAAAAGAAGCTGAACAAATGTTGCGTTTACTTGAATCGATTGAAGATAATGATGATGTTCAAAATGTCTATGCAAACTTTGATATTTCTGATGAAGAAATGGAAAAAGTAACTCTCTAGAATTACCGCCTAAACGAAATACTTATTAGATGAATACACAAAACTTTCCTTACTACATTCTCGGTGTAGATCCAGGACTCTCATGTACTGGCTATGCTATACTGCGGGCAGAAGACAAAAGAAAGGACCCTGTTCTTGTAGAAGGGGGAGTATTGAATAACAAAAAAAAAGATACTTTAGAAATTAAACTTTGCAACTTATATACTGACCTTTCTAAAATAATCATGGAACATAAACCAAACGTAATGGCAGTTGAGAACTTATATAGCCACTACAATCACCCACGAACTTCAATTATTATGGGTCATGCGCGAGGAGTTATCTTGCTTGCTGCATCTAAAGAAAAAATTCCTGTTCATCATTATTCAGCAACTGAAATAAAAAAATCTTTGCTAGGTATAGGAAGAGCAACTAAAATACAAGTTCAAATGGTAGTCCAACAACGTCTTCATTTATCTGACTTGCCTGAACCACCTGATCTTGCTGATGCAATTGCAACTGCATATTGTGATTTTGATCGTCATTTAATTAGAAACTAATTTTTTTAATGGTTATAAAATGATAAGTAAAATTTCTGGAAAAATAGAACAATTACAGGATGACACTGTCTCTATTTCTATCGATATAGGTGTAACATACGAAATGTATATTGGAATATACGCTATACCAGAAATACAAAAAAAAATTGCAGAAAATGAGTTCCTAGAACTTCATACATATCATTATCTAGAAGGTAATGTTACGTCTAGTCAAATGATACCAAGACTAATAGGATTTCTTTCCAAAGAAGAAAGAGATTTTTTTATTAGATTTATTAAAGTTCCTGGTATCAGTGCAAGAAGTGGAATAAAAGCATTATCTATTTCTCCTGATTTGATTGCTGATGCTATAGCAAATTCCAACTTGCCAGTATTAAATGAACTACCGGGTATTGGCAAAAAGAAAGCCGAGCAAATTGTATCGAAACTTCAGTCTCAAGAATTTGAAGAGATGTTCAAGTCTAAAATTGGAAATAAAATTGGCACCTCATCGAACCAAAACTCAAATACTTCAGAGGCAACGGAAGTCTTAGTGACACAATTAGGTTATAAAAGAAGTGAAGCAGAAAATTTAGTAATTCGTGCTCTTGAAAAAATAGACAATAAAGCTTCAACCGAAGATATTTTAGAAGAGGTATTTCGTCTAAGTAATTAAGAGGTTCAAATTGGTTATTGAAAGACGTATCTCAGGACAAAAAGGGAATCCAGAGGAAGAAGATAAATTTTTATCTCTAAGACCTACGAAACTTTCTGAATACGTAGGGCAAAAGAATCTTATAGATAAATTATCTATCGCCATGGATGCTTCGCTTAAAAGAGAAGAACCTGTCAGACATATTTTATTTCATGGTCCGCCAGGACTTGGGAAAACTACGTTGTCTCATATTATTTCAGAAGAGATGAACTCTCGCTTAGTGAAGACCTCTGGCCCAGCTTTGTCTAGACCCGCTGATCTAATGGGAATACTTACTAGTTTGCAGGAGGGAGATATCTTGTTTATCGATGAAATTCATCGACTTCCTCGTGCTGTAGAAGAATTTTTATATCCAGCAATAGAAGACTTTCAGGTAGACTTCGTAATAGATCAAGGCCCAATGGCTAGAACTATGAATTTTTCATTAAAACGTTTTACTCTTGTTGGTGCAACAACAAGACCAGGATCAATCACAGCAGCACTTAGAGATCGATTTTACCTAATGTATCACGTTGACTTTTACAATGAGAAAGAACTAGAAATTATTATAAATCAAAGCGCGAAACGTCTTGATATAAAAATTGAAGAAAAGGCCTCGGCTGAACTAGCAAAAAGGAGCAGGGGTACTCCCAGAACCGCAAATCGTCTCTTACTTTGGGTTAGAGATTATATACACTCTAAAGGTAGGCTAGACATTACTTTAGAAACTACGAATGAGGCTCTTGCTATGGAAAATGTAGATGAAAAGGGATTAGATGAATTAGATAGAAATTACCTCAAAACAATAATAGAACTTTATAAGGGTGGTCCAGTGGGGGTAGAAGCTTTGGCTGCAACTCTTAATGAGGACACCGATAGTCTCGTAGATATGGTCGAACCATACTTGCTTCGTAAAAACTTTTTGAAAAGGACTCGTTCTGGAAGATGTGCTTCAGATCTTGCTTTTGCTCATCTTGGATTAAAGGTTCCTAAAGATTTCCAAAATGATTTATCTTTTAATGAAGACTCTAGCTAAAAGAGGCAGAAGATTAACTTGTCCCCATTAGGCAATTTTCCAAAACTAATAATTTTTATAGGAATCGGTTTAATATGTTTAGGTCTTATCTTATGGTTTTTCCCCAAAATACCTTTTTTTGGGCGACTTCCCGGAGATATCCATATAAAAGGTGAAAAATGGAGTTTTCATTTTCCTATCATCACTTGTATCTTAATTAGTTTTTTAATCTCATTTGTTTTCAATTTCTTTTCTAAGAAATAAACAAACTGCAAAACTTTAAAGAAAAGTTTGAAATGTAAAAAGCTACAAAGGCAAAAGAGGGAGAAGTTCATCAATAGTCTTTATCTCTAGATCAGGAATTACTTCAGGGTCCCCCTTAATTTTTCCCCAACGATTAACCCAAACTGTTTTCATACCTAAATTTGATGCACCTATAATATCCGTGCGGAGATTATCTCCAACCATTAAGATATTCTCAATGGACACATTTATCTGGTTAATAGCTTCCTCAAATAGATAAGATGAAGGTTTCCCAATTACAACTGGATCCTTTCCTGAAGAAACTCTCACCACTTCTGCAATAGCACCACCTCCAAGAAGAAATTCGGTACCTGCACCGGAAGGTCTTCTTACATCTGAATTCATAGCAACGAACTTTGCTCCTTTAGCAACTAAATCAGAAGCTTTACTCAGGGAAAAATACGTTAATTCTTCATCAAGTCCAGTCAAAACGATATCGACTTTACCTGGATTTTCATGGGTCAAATCTTCGAATCCTGCATTGGAAATGGAAAAACGCAGTTCTTCTGATCCAATAATAAAAACTGTGTTTAAATTATTAGAAATTCTTCTCAGAAAAATACCCGCATAGTCTAATAATCCAATTATGTTTTTTTTATCTGGTTTCAGTCCAATTGAGAACATGTGATCATAAATTTGTGAAACATTTTCCTTAGAGATATTGGTGATGAAACGATGAGGTAATTTCTTCTCCTGGATTTTTTTCATAACATCTAAAGCTCCAGGCAAAACTGCATCTCCAGCAAAGAAAACACCTTCAAGGTCAAAGATTATGGCACGCACATTAGAAAGATTGATATCGCTAGAGTCCTTTATGAAATATTTTAAACACATTTATTTGATTTTACATCTTAAAAGTATGTCTTAAAAAGCATTATTTTAAAAATTTTAATCAGAATCGATAAATGTTAAGCTTTTAGCAACAAATAAGTCATCGTTTGTTTAGATAATTTTTGAAATTAACTTCTTTCTTCAATCTTTTTAACAGGGGAAAAAATGATCCACTATTTATTTGATTTGAATGGAAAAAAAGCACTTGTTACCGGAGGTGGAAGAGGAATAGGTAAAACTATAGCAATAGGGCTTGCAAGTGCGGGTGCAGATATTGCTATAACAGATATTAATATTTCTAACAGTACAGAAATTAAGGAGGACATTCAAAAACTAGGTAAAAAATGTGTCTTTGTTGAGTCAGATATTACTGATATTTCAACCTGTAAAGAAATTATATTAGAGTGTTCAAAGAATTTGGGTGGATTAGATATTTTAGTTAATAATGCAGGAACCAATATAAGAAAAACAGTAAATGAAGTCACTGAAGAAGATTGGGACAAAGTTCTCGATTTAAATCTAAAAAGTTATTTTTTCATGACCAGAGAAGCTGGTAAAGAAATGAAAAAGTATAATGGAGGAAAAGTAATAAATATTGCTTCTTTGATGGGATGGTCTGTTTTTCGTAATCCGAATAAACAAACCTACGCACCCTATGCTTCAAGTAAAGGAGGCGTTATATCACTTACACGTTCTTTTGCTGTAGACTGGGCTGAAGACAATATACAAGTTAACGCTATATGTCCTACCTTTATTGAAACTCCATTAACTAGTGTTCTTAAGGAAGACGACCTAGTTTACGATGCGATTTGCAAACGGACACCTATGGGAAGATTTGGGAAAATGGAAGAACTCATAGGTCCATGTATTTTTCTTTCATCAGAAGCAAGTAATTTAATTACTGGAACTTCAATTCTTGTAGATGGTGGATGGTACGCAAGCTAATGAAAGAAAAAAATTTACTTTTACTCATGACTACTTCAACCTATAGAGCTAGTGCTTACATAGATGCTTCCAAAAAACTTTCAATTAATCTTATTATTGGAACAAATCAACCAGACATTTTAGCTCATTTAAACCCTGGAAGTTCTATTACTTTAGATTATTCTAAAAACAATCAGAGTCTAGAAAAGACTATACAACATGTAGAAAAATTCCCAATACAGGGAGTACTAGCAGTCGATGAAGAAACTTTAATTCTAGGATCTATGGTCGCAAATTCATTAGGACTTATTTGTAATTCTGTAGAATCGGTCAGTGCTACACGAAGTAAGTATGAACTCAGAAAAATTTTATCTGAAGAGGGACTGAGAAATCCAGAATTCAAACTAATATCTTCTGAAGAAAATCCAGATTTAATTTCAAAATCTATATCATTTCCCTGTGTAATGAAACCTACTTTTCTATCAGGGAGTCGAGGTGTAATAAGAGCAAATAATAAAGAAGAATTTAAGGACGCATATTTTAGAATTAAAAATATTTTAGATGAACCAGAATTATTAATTCGCGGAAAAGATGAAGGAAAAATGATCCTAGTAGAAGAATACATTGATGGAATAGAAGTTGCCGTAGAAGGAATTATTGTAAATAGAGAGTTTGTTCCTATAACTATTTTTGACAAACCCGAACCAATGCAAGGACCGTTCTTTGAGGAGACTATCTATGTCACACCTTCTAGACTTCCCCAATCCATACAAAAAAAAATATTAAAAGAAACTAAGAATGCTTCAAATGCGATTCAACTTTCAAATGGACCAATTCATGCAGAATTAAGAGTAGACTGTAATGGGAATCCTTGGATCATTGATATTGCAAGCAGAACAATTGGAGGTAAGTGTTCAAGAACTATAAAGTTTTTAGATGGAATTTCACTTGAAAATATTATACTTAGTCACATAATGGGCGAAAAAATACCAAATATTATGCCTATTTCTTCTTCTTCAGGAGTAATGATGATACCTATACCACAATCTGGAATACTCAATGGTGTAAAAGGCAAAGAAGAAGGATTACAAATAAAAGGTATAGAAGAAATAGAAATTACTATTCCTTTAGGAGAAAAAGTTGTTCAACTTCCTGAGGGAGATAGATACCTCGGATTCATCTTTGCAAACTCAGAGAAATCCGAGAATACGATAAAAATTTTAAAAGAAGCACATGAAAAACTGAAATTCAACATCGAAAAACCAGTAGAAAAATAATTTATTTTTTACTCGGTGTATAGTATGGATTTTCTCCTGAAGCATGATCAGTAGTATCCACAACTTCAATATCTGGGTCTAATTGTTGAAGCCTTGCTAAAACTCCAGTTTTTAACGTCACATCTGCCATACCACAACCTGCACAACCACCACCCATTTGTATAAAAACACGTTTTTCTTCAACGTCAAGAAGATTGATTGAACCTCCATGAGATGCAACAGCAGGATTAATTTCGGTGTCTATTATTTCTTGTATTTGTGACATTAAGGAAGATTCTGATTCAGGCATATCGCGAGTAACTTTAAATCCGCTAGTAGGACCGTCACTTATGAAATCTACGTTTGCCCTCTCTGCTCTCGTTACATGTTCCTGCATTGCAAAAACACCTATATGGTCATTCTCAATTTTAGTATACTGGCTCTCATCACCTTCTTTCACTAAATCTAACCTATAACCACCTTCAAAACTAATAAGAATACCAGCAAATCCACCACCATTATTCTCCATTACTTCTTTAACTTTTTCCAAAGCCGCATCAGTAATTTGCATATCTAAAAGATCCCCTCTAATTCGTCTCAGAAATAAAAAGTCTTATTGTAATGAAACAAGCACCAAAAAATAATTACCGCTCTAAGGTATACAAGTTATAAACAAATAGCAAGTTTGAAATATTAGGTCGAAAAACAAGATATTACCCTAAGGTTCTACAATTACTTTCAGGGCACCATCTAATTTTTTTTCAAATGTTTTAAGAGCATCAGAAAAATTATTTATATCATATTTATGCGTTATTAAAGTATCTAATTTAAGAGCACCAGACTTATAAAGCGATAAAACTTCTGGAAGTGCATTAGGAGCTGCACGAGACCCAACTACATCAATTTCATCCAATACAAATCTATTTAAAGGAAGTGAAGCTTCTTCTGATGGAATGCCTCCTATGACAACTCTCCCGCCTTTTTTAATCATTTCAATAGCCTGACGGATAGCAACGACTGTTCCAGCACATTCAAGAACTACATCTGGTCCTTGACCTTCGGTTTTAATTTTTATCTTATCAACAGGATTAGCCTTTTCGTAATCGATGATTTCATAGCCTAATTCCTCAGCTTTTTGGAGACGATGACCTCTACCAACCACTATCACTCTTCCCGCGCCTAAAGCCTTTGCACACTGATATGCAATAGACCCTATAGCTCCAGGTCCGATCACAACGACGGTATCCCCTGCACTAATTGATCCTCTTTTTGCAATATGAAGAGCTATACCTGCTGTATCGAGAAGTGCTGCTTCTTTAAAATTAATTTCTTCAGGAATTTTCACTAAAGAACGTGGATTAACATTTATATACTCTGCATATGCTCCCTGCGCAGTCATGCCGTATTGTCTATGACCTGACTCTTTATTTCCATAATTTAGGCAGAGATTATATTTTCCAATCATACAGTTTCTACATTGAGAACAACCTACAGCTGAAGACCCAGCAACTCTATCACCAGACTTAAATTCTGTTACTCCATATCCTACTTTATCAACTGTCCCAGACCATTCGTGACCAATTATGAAAGGCCATTCAGGCGGCCACATAGGATAAAATTTACCAGAAATTATTCCGAGATCAGTCCCACAAATAGCTACTGAATTAACTTTACAAAGAACCTCTCCTTGAGCAATTTCAGGAATTGGTATATCAGTTCTAAGTTCGTACTTATTAGGTTCTAAGCAAACAATAGCTTTCATAAAAAACCCAATCGTTTGAAAGTATTTTTTAAAGGACTATTTAATTTAAAATTTTCAGGTCATCTTCATGAACATCACCAAGATAACGATACCCAGTATCTTCGACACTTCCAGAACCAATATATATACCGATAGCTTCTATTGATTCTGTGTCACTTAGATTGTATAGAAAATGCTCTACACCTTTCGGTATATAATGAAAATGTCCACCGCGAACCTCGACTCTGTCGGGACCTGCTCCTGCAAGTCCATGACCGCTTATTATATAATATATCTCCTCGCAATTCTCATGCAGATGTTTTTTATGAACTGCTCCTGGTTGGAAACTTGCCCTGAAAAGAGTAGTAGAACTTCCATTATGTTTTCCTATAGGAAGACGAAAGTCACTAATAGACCAACCCTCTCCCTCATCCATTTTCTCAGGAATGACATCATCTAGATGTACTAGAATTCCCTCTGTTAATCCCTGTCTCTGCATACTAAGATCTTCTTCTGTTACTTGCCCACAAAATTTATATCCAGTATCTTCCACACTTTTTGCATCCAAATAAAAACCAACAACTATTGCTTCTTCGTCTTTAGTTTCATTATAGAAAAAATGTGTTGACCCCTTTGGCATTAACCTACAATGACCTTGCTTAACCTCAGCGCGGTCATCTCCTTGCCCAACAACTCCATAGCCCTTTAAATAAACAGCTATTTCCTCACAATTTGTGTGTAAATGTTTAGCGTGAGTAGAACCCGGTCTAAAAATAGAATGAAAAACCGTTGTAGAACTGCCATTATCTCCAGATATTGGTAAACGAAATTCAGAGATAGCCCAACCTTCTTTTTTTTCCATTTTTTCGATAGGAATGTCATCTACATGAACTAATGGATACATAAGAGTCATAATTTCCCCTTTTTGAAATATTCTTTTTATTTTTTTAATTTCAGATCCGCATCTGTTACCGGGCCAATATACTCGAAACCTGATTCATCAAGGCCTCCAACTCCAACATAAAAACCAGGAGCAATAAGTACTTGATCCTCACTTAAATTTGCAAGCCAATGTTCTGTATTTGCTGGAATATAATGAAAGTGCCCTTCATTGAAATTCACACGATCATTTCCCACACCCGCAAATCCGCTTCCCCTTAACGCATAACAAATCTCTTCACAAAATTTGTGTTTGTGTTTCATATGAATCGTCTTAGGACCAAAAAACCCATACATCCAACATGTTTCTGCTCCATGACTTCTATTAATTGGTTCGCAAAAATAATCTTGTGTCCATCCCTCTTTACGTGAAACTTTTACAAGAGGGACAGAATCATCATGTATAAGGTGATATTTTAGAATTTTAGAATTTAAAGTTCTTGATGATATATCCATATCATTATTAGAAATATCACCTAAGAATTCATATCCTGTTAGTTCAAAAGAAGGACAACGATCATAAATTCCAATAAGTACAAGAGGTTCATTTCTATTTAAATTAACAAGCCAGTGTTCAACACCTTTTGGGATAAAATGATAATGTCCAGAAAATATTTCTACTCTATCGGAACCTACTCCCGCTAATGCATGACCATTAACAACATAGTACATTTCATCACACTCACTATGTTTATGTTTTTTATGTACTGCTTTAGGGGCTAAAATGGAGTAATAAATTGTCGAAGAACATCCATGTTTTTTGTCTAGTACTATCCGACACTCTGCTTCAGGCCATCCCTCTGATAAATTTAATTTTTCAGGAGACACATCATCAATATGAACTAGTGGGTACTCTAAATTCATTTGTGCTCCTAGAATTTTAACTGTTTAAGATGAAACTTGTATGACGGCACGCAATGTACCCCCATCACCTCCATCATCTATAAATTCAAAACCTTTTTGAATTTCTTCTAACGGAAAATGATGAGTGACTAAAGGCTCTAGATCAATCTTTCCAGATGAAACAAGCTTAATAGAACGTTCGAAATCCTCTGGCAATCCAGCTCTAGAACCTATAACAGTGATATCTTTAAAATAATATGATTGTCCAGGAATGTTTTTTATCTTTTCAGGACCAATACCAAATTGAAGAATTGCTCCACCAGGACGAACCATTTCATAAGCTTGTAACATAGTTTCTTCAACTCCAGCAGTCTCAATAACTACATCGGCACCTAATCCATTTGTAAGTTCAAGTACAGATTTGACAGGATCTACTTCACCAGCAGGAATGATTTCATCAGCGCCGAGCTTTTTTGCAACTTCAAGCTTCCATTGACTTCTAGTTATTGCGATCACTTTTTCCGCACCTGAAATCTTGGCAAGTTGTGTATGAAGCAATCCACTACTGCCTTGACCTAAAACAACAACTGTTCCTCCTGGAATATAAGGAGCTTTCCTTTGAGAATATACTACTGTGTAAAGACCAACAAAATTTGTTGCTGCTTCAAAACTCACACTATCTGGAAATGCAAAAGCTTCCGTTTCTTTGACCGAAATAAATTCAGCAAAAGTGCCAGGAACTTCTCTTCCACGCAATCCACCATTTAGACATAAGTTTGTTAAACCTCTGACACAATAAAAACATGAACTGCAACTCGAAAGTGGATTTAAAACAACTTTATCACCTAACTTTAAACGGGAAACATCAGAACCAATACTTTCTACGGTCCCTGTACACTCATGACCTGGTATTAAAGGAATGTTAGCAGGCATTTTTCCTGCCCAAATGGAGACATCAGTCCCGCAAATGGCAGATGATGTAACTGAAACTAAAACATGATCATTTGGAATAACAGGATCAGGTTGAGATCCAACGATAATTTTTTTATTGCTTTCGAGTAATGCAGCCCTCATAAAAATCCTCAAAATTAAAAATTTTTTAAAAAAGGGAAAAATGACCTATAAATCAAATAGCTGTGAAGGGAAATTTTTCCCATCACAGCTAAAATGTGATCTAAAAAACTTTAATTTTCACCTGCAAGTTCTTTAAATTCATCAAGAGACAAGAGTCTATGCAAATCAAGTGACTTATCTTTCACATCATTCAAAAGAGCCATTTTTTCTTCTTCAGATGCGGTTATCCCAAGTTGATCTAAAAACCAGTTAATAGAATCAATACCACTACCTTTTCCAATTACTGGTTTAGGTTCACTCTGACCAACTAATTCTGCTCTAAAAGGAACCAATTCAGTAGGAAATTCCTTTCCACAATTCCTTAACCAACTAACAATGATTCCACTCTCAATATCATATAAATTTTCTCCTACTACGCATCGGTTTGGCGCAAGACTTATCTGAGCTAACTCCTGAACAAGTCTTGAAACCTCAGTAAATCTTTCGGTTTTAAGACCCATATCAACGTCATACATAGTCTTCATTGCAAGAGCAAGTTCTTCATAAGCGCAATTTCCTGCTCTTTCACCAAGGCCACTTACTGATGTATGAGCCATTTGACATCCTTCTGCCATTGCCATCAATGTATTTGCAACACCCATGCCAAAGTCATCATGAAAATGAGGTTCAAATGGTTCGTTTGGAAAAACTTCACGCATTTTTTTTATAACATAAGGTACTGTGTGAGGATTAAGAACACCTAAAGTATCAACTATAGCCAACGCATCCATATGTCCTTCTGATGCTACTTTTTTGAGCAATCCAAGGACCCAATCTATGGGCGCCCTAGAAAAATCAATTGGGAAGAAAACCGTATAAAGACCACATTCTTTTGCTACTTGTGTAGCTTTTACTGAAGTTTCTATAGCTTTATCTAACTCCCATCTATATGCCCGCTCAATCATATGAGTTGAACTTGGAACTTCCATTATGATTCCTTTAACACCTGTATCTGCTGAACGTTTTACGTCATCTGCCATACATCGGGCAAAACTGAAAACTTCAGTATTAGACCCCTCAAGCCTTTTAACAATTTCAATTATTGCTTGCTCGTCTGATTTTGAGACAACAGGCATACCTGCTTCAATCCTGTGAACCCCAACTTCGGCAAGAGATTCAGCAATTCTAATTTTTTCATCTTTATTAAACATGACACCAGCCTGCTGCTCCCCGTCACGAAGAGTAACATCATGAATCTTAGGACTAGAATCAAAGGTTATATCCTTTTTTACTTCATCTTCAAAATTCCAAGGACTTGTGAACCACATATCATTGTTCCACGGTTCGCTCATCTCAAAATTCTCCTATATGTCATTTTTTAAAAAAAACAGAAATTAAAAAAGTGTTCTCCTCTAGTTCTAAAAAGAAAAAGAGGAGAACAAAATAAGCTAATTAACTTGGCAACTCAAAACGAGGTTCTCCCCTAGACTTTGATGAAAAATCAAAGTAAGGAGAATCTTTAATGCACTCATCATAATGTGATGCTCCTGTGAATATTATAGGACCATCTGGACCAACAAGAACATTTTCTTCTAGACGTACTGTTTGTGGAAGACCAGGATGACCTGCAAAAGTTTCAATAGCAAAATACATGCCTTCCTTAATTTCTACGGGATAATCTAAACTATAAGCGCGACTTATCCACATACCTTCATAAAGATCAAGACCAATAGAATGCGCAAATTGCTGTAATGTAACAGTCCCATATTTATCATCTGCGTATTCTGGGAATTGTGAAGCAACATCTTTTGAAGTTTTTCCAGGAACAAGATTAACCAAACCTGCATACATTGTATCGTAAACTTCTCTATAGAGTTCTTGCTCTTTCTTAGTAAAATCTCCCCCACACTTAAAACACCGGACATAATCAACAAAATATCCACCAGGCCCAATAGCATTAATATCAACGATAACAAGATCGCCATCTCTTATCATTTTATCTGTGTGCCAACGACGATAAGGACTAGTATTACCACCAGAAGCAACAATAATGTCATACACGAAATCAAAACCTTCTTCGTAAAGCAAATTATTAACCCACGCAGTTAAATCACATTCACGAATTCCTGGTTTCAACCATTCGTTTTTGATTTTCCACATGCAAGTATCGCCAATAGTAGAACTTATCTTTAAACATTCTATTTCTTCAGGAGTTTTAATTACTCTAGCTTCACTCATTGCAGGCCATGCATTAACGAGATTCACGCCTTTTTCGGTAAATGCGCTGTATGCTTGCATATCCATAATATCTATTCCAATACGTCCATTTAAAGGAATATTATTTTCTTTTAGAACATCTATCACTGAATCTGCCATACGATTAACCATCATTTGTTCAGCAGTTTCAGACCATTTCCATGTGATAGCAGGACGAATGTTCCCTTTAAGCCAAGGGGCATCTATTTTTGCACATTCGTAATCGGAACCTGCGGTTTCAAAAAGGACTGGAGTTTCCGCACCTCTACACAAAACTGCATATCTAATGAAAATATTATTTTTCCAATTACCTTGGAATACGGAAGCCGTATAACGAATATTTTCTCCCTTATACATTATAATAGCGTCCATATCATGCTTTTCCATCATAGCTTTTGCACGTTCTAGCCTATCTATACGCATTTGATTAAAATCAACTCTTCTTTGCCAATCACTTCCTGTTTGACTGAATACACGACGTGGTGACTGGTAATGCTCTTTTTGCAGGAAATCCATTGGCATACCTTGTTTGCTTAATTCATCAACCATCAGAACTACCCTCCATATTAAGTATTCTTCATTTCAATATTGGTAAATTAAAATGTCTAAAAATGAAATACAAGACAAAAATTTTTAAAAAGCCGCTTATTTATACAAATACAATTAATTTTATTTGGTATGATAGTAGGTAACTATAAGTATGG
>CAZLCI010000040.1:0-18943 GCA_964558115.1 uncultured Nitrospinaceae bacterium
GCATTAATGAAACTGGAACAATAGGTGCGCTTATAGAAGTAAATTGTGAGACAGATTTTGTTGCTAGAACTGAGGAATTTCAGTCTGTTCTAGATGCAATTTCAAAGCATGTAGTAGAAAAAGATGGTTCTGCTATTACTATTACCGAAGTAGATGATTTCCTTGAAGATGTGGTTAAAGCGGCTATAGCTAAACTAGGAGAGAATATACAGTTTGGTCGTGCAGATAAATTATCTCTAGGAAATGAGAAAATAGGTCGTTTAGCATCTTATATACATCCTGGAGCAAAGATTGGAGTTCTTTTGGAATTATGTTGTGAGTCCGTAGAAGTAAGAGATTCGAATGAATTTAATGAGATAGCTCATGATCTTTGTATGCATATAGCTGCAACAAATCCAAATTATCTATCTCAAGAGGATATTCCCGATAGCATTATTAGTGCAGAGAAAGAAATATTATTTGCACAATTAGCAGAAGAAGATAAACCTCAGGAAATTTTAGAAAAGATAGTAGACGGTAGAATTAAAAAATTTAAAAAAGAAATATGTCTTCTTGATCAGCCTTTCGTTAAGGATACTGATATAAATATAGATACATATATTAGTAATAAGAGTGAAGCCTTAAAAGAAAAAATTTCGCTATCAAATTTTAAGTGTTATATCCTAGGTGAGTCTCAAATTGACAGTTCTAATACTTAGAAAATGTTTTTTGACTTTTTAATTATTTCAAGTTTGTCGAGGTATCCTTTTGAGTTCATCAGACCTACGTTTTAAAAGAGTATTATTGAAACTCTCAGGAGAAGCTCTGGGAGGTGAAAGTCAATATTCGATTGATCACCAATTAGTTGATGAAATAGCAAAAGAAATTTCAGATGTTCATGGAATGGGAGTTGAAATTGCGATTGTTGTAGGTGGGGGAAATATTTTTAGAGGAGCAGCTGCGGCAGAATCTGGAATGGAACGAACTAATGCTGATTATATGGGTATGCTTGCAACAGTTATAAATGCTCTCGCACTCCAACATGCGCTAGAAAAAGTTAATCTTGAGACACGAGTTCAAAGTGCGATTCATATGATGGAACTTTGTGAGCCGTATATCCTTAGAAGAGCGGTTCGTCATCTAGAAAAGAATAGAGTTGTTATTTTTGCGGGTGGAACTGGTAATCCTTATTTTACGACCGATACAACCGCAAGTTTAAGAGCAAGTGAAATCAAAGCGGATTGTATTCTAAAGGCGACAAATGTAGATGGTGTTTTTTCTTCTGATCCAAATATAAATTCTGATGCTGAATTTATCCCTAGACTTTCATATATAGATGTTTTGAATCGACAGCTTGGAGTGATGGATACCACAGCGGTGAGTCTTTGCATGGATAACGATTTACCGATTATTGTTTTTAATCTTTTGAAGAAAGGTAATATTTGTAGAGTGGTAAATGGGGAGAACGTAGGTACAGTTGTCGCATCCAAGTAGGACATTGCCTTTCAGGGGAGGTCTTAACTATGAACGATATTATTAATGAAGTAAAAAAAGGGATGAATGCAACTATCGATTCTCTAAAAAAAGAATTATCTCGTGTCAGGACTGGGCGCGCAAATACTTCACTTGTGAGTCATATCAAAGTCGAATACTATGGAACTCCAACAGATTTAAATCAAATTGCAAATTTAAGTGTTCCCGAACCGCAACTTATAGTTGTCCAACCATTTGATCCTAATTCAATAGGCGACATAGAGAAGGCTATTAGACTTTCTGATTTTGGATTTAATCCAATTAACGATGGAAAAATTGTAAGAGTCCCTATTCCTGCCTTAACCGAGGATAGACGAAAAGAAATAGTGAAACTTATTAAAAAATCAGGGGAAGATCATAAAGTTGGGTTGCGTAATGTTCGTCGCGATGGAAATGAAAATCTTAAAAACGCAGAGAAAAACAAAGAAATAACTGAAGACGATTCACGCAAAGGTCAAGATGAGATTCAGAAAATAACCGATGACTATGTGTCTCAAATTGAAGAAATTGTTTCGATTAAAGAAAAAGAAATTTTAGAAATTTAATTCTATTGAGTTTTTTTTATGGAATCTGACATTAAAGATATTGATTCAAGTCGTTTACCTAAGCATGTTGGTATTATTATGGACGGAAATGGTCGTTGGGCAAAACGTAAATCATTGCCAAGAATTTCTGGACACAGGGCGGGAGTGAAAGCAGTACAATCCGCTGTAGAATTTGCTAGAAAAATCGGAATTTCCGCTCTAACTTTATATAGTTTTTCTTCTGAAAATTGGAATCGACCAAAAAGAGAGATTGATTCTTTGATGGATATATTATCAGAATTTCTCGAAAAAGAATTAAATCGTATGTTGGCTGAAGGAATTCGTTTTAACTGTATAGGACAAATTGAAGATTTGCCTGATTTTGTACAAAGAATCATTTTACGTTCTATCGACGAAACAGCCGATCGTAATGATATGGTTCTTACTCTTGCATTGAGTTATAGCGGAAGGATGGAAATCACCAACGCCGCAAAGTCAATTGCAAAAAAAGTCAGTGCTGGTGAGATAACTATTAGTGAGATAGATGAGTCTACCATTCAGGAACACTTGTACACAGCTGATCTGCCGGAATTGGATCTTCTTATAAGAACTGGGGGTGATCTGAGGTTATCTAATTATATGCTTTGGCAAGTTGCATATGCAGAATTGTTCTTCACTGAGTTGAGTTGGCCTGACTTTACTGATTTAGAATTTCAAAAAGCTATACTTGCTTTCCAAAAACGTATTCGAAAATTTGGTCTGACTGAAGAACAACTACTGTCAAAGAAGGTTTAACGTTTTGGTGCGTACTGTAAGTGCTCTTCTCTTAATTTCTTTTACTATTCCTATTGTTCTTTATTCTCCTAGTTGGTTTTTTGTTTTATTTGTGTTCTTTATATGTTTCGTCATATCTTATGAATACAACAAACTCTCTAAAGAAATATTTCCTGAAATCTCTCCATGGGATGTGACCTTAGATGTAGTCTTGCTTATCTTTTTCTTCTGTTATACTAGTTATTCATTTTATTTACTCTTGATTTATTTATCTTTGAAAACTTTTTTTAAATTATTTTTTTCTGATTCTGTAGTTTCAGGATTATTGTCGTTAGGTGGAGTTTTGCTTGGTGTCGCTTGGATAGCATTGCCAGGAATTGCAATTATTTTTATTGAAAAAATGGAATTCGGCAGATTGCTAATTATTTCCCTTTTAATAATTACTTGGAGTAATGATATTTTTGCTTATTTAGTCGGAAAAAATATTGGTAGGACTAAACTGTTGCCGAGTATTAGTCCTAATAAGACTGTTGAAGGTTCAATAGCAGGATTAGTAGGAGGCGTCATATCAGGAATTTTACTTTTTAAATTTTTGCCTTTATATAAATTTGATTTAACTTATATTTTTTTTATTTCTCTTATTCTTTCTATCTTTGGACAATTTGGAGATTTGTGTGAATCTGCGTTTAAGAGAAATGCTAAAGTGAAAGATTCCTCTGATCTTATTCCAGGACATGGTGGTTCTTTTGATAGATTAGATAGTTTTCTTTTTGCTGTGCCAATTCTTTACATTTTCTTAAAAGTATTATGATTGATAATTTATAAGGAAAAGATTATGAATCGTAAAAGAATTTCTATACTTGGTTCTACCGGAAGTATAGGGAAAAATGCGATTCGTGTTATTCGAGAAAATAAAGATAGATTTGAAATAATAGCACTTGCAGCCGGAAGAAACTGGAAAGAATTAGCAAAACAAGCTATTGAATTTTCTCCATCTTTTATTTCAATTTCTGATCGAAACGATGTTTCTCATTTAAAATCTGTTGTCCCCTCAAATATTAAAATTTTATGTGGAGATGAAGGTCTGAGGGAGATTGCGAAATATCCCGATACAGATGTTGTTCTGTCTGCTCTTGTTGGATCAATTGGTCTTATACCAACAATTGATGCGATTAAATCTGGGACAGCGGTTGCGATAGCGAATAAAGAAGTACTAGTGATGGCCGGGAATTTAGTGACGAGTCTTTCTGAGTCTCTCAATGTTCCGTTGTTGCCTGTAGATAGTGAGCATGCAGGGATTGCCCAAATTCTTGCTGGTCATGAAATTAAGGAAGTTCAAAGAATTATTTTAACTGCGTCTGGTGGTCCATTTAGAGAATTCGATAAGACTTCTCTTAAGAATGTCACACTTAAACAAGCTCTTTCTCACCCTAATTGGGATATGGGTGCAAAAATTAGTGTTGATTCTGCTACCTTAATGAATAAAGGTTTTGAACTTATAGAAGCCAGGTGGCTCTTCGGTTTAGAGCCTTCTTTCATAGATGTGATTATTCATCCTCAAAGTATTGTGCATGGTTTAGTTGAATTTGTAGATGGTAGTGTTATCGCACAAATGAGCGTTCCAGACATGCGTTTTTCAATTGCACAAGCAATAAGTCCATCGGAAAGAGTAAAAAATAATATCAAATCACTTAATCTTATTGATTTAGGCAAATTGACCTTTGAGAATCCTCAAGAAAATCTCTTTCCTTGCCTCAAGTATGCAAAAGAAGCAATGAAAGTAGGCGGAACTGCACCTGCGGTTCTAAATGCTTCTAATGAGGTTGCGGTTGATGCTTTTATCAGAGGACAAATTAATTTTTTAGATATTTCTAATATTATTATTCGTGTTTTAGATAAACATAAAGTATTAGACGTTCACGATATTGATGATGTGTTGGAGGCTGATCGTTGGGCAAGTGAATTGGCAACTAAATTTATAAAGAAAATTTTTTTTTAAATTTATGGGTAAAGTTTATGAAAGCTAAAAAGCGCTTTCCTTTTGATCCTACTATAGGATTTTCTCAAACTGTTTTTTGTACGGTTTTTGGTATTGGCTTTATTCCTTTTTTCCCAGGAACGGTCGGTTCTCTAGCTGGTATTTTATGTTATGTCGTAATAGAACAATATATTCAGCACGGGTCTGTATTCATTGTATTGATAGTAATTCCTTTGGGGATTTATTTTTCTGGCATTTATGAAAACAAGAGAGGAGTGTCAGATCCTCCAGAGATTGTTGTAGATGAGTTTTGTGGGCAGATTTTATGTCTGTTAGGTTCTGGCATAACTATTCAAAATTTAGTTTGTGGGTTTTTAATTTTTAGGCTTTTAGATATTTTAAAACCTCCTCCTATAAAATATCTTGAGACTTTTCCTCGGGGGTGGGGCATCTTCTTAGATGATTTATTTGCAGGTTTGATTGGTTTTGTTGCATTGTTTTTTTTGAGGTCTTTAATTTTATTTTAGTCCTTTGGTAGGAGAATGTAATGACAGAAAGATTTGAAGTCAAAGTAGCTTCTATTTTGATTTCTCGTGGATGGAGGCTCGTTACAGCGGAAAGTTGTACAGCGGGTTTGATAGCTAGTACGATTACAGATGTTCCAGGAAGTTCTTCATATTTTGATAGAAGTTATGTTACTTATAGTAATGAAGCAAAAGTAGAAATGTTGGGAGTTCCAGAAGAAGTTTTAAGGGAGCATGGTGCAGTCAGTGAATCCTGTGCTCGACTGATGGCAGAAGGAGCCCTCTCTGCTTCCGGAGTTGAAGTTGCATTATCAGTTACCGGTATCGCTGGTCCTACAGGCGGATCTATTGATAAACCTATAGGAACTGTTTTTATGGCCGTTTGTTCGTCTTTATCTACTTCTTGTTATCTTCATAAATTTACAGGCGATCGTTCTGAGATTAAAAGTAAAACAGTTGAGGCCGCATTAAAGATGCTTCTCCGATTTTTAAGTTGAAAAGTAAATAGATTTTTTTAATAAGCTTTTACAATTGGGATCTCATCCCATTGGGTTGTATAAGCACTAGATTTGTTGAAAGATTTACCTGCCCATTTCTCTTTTATACCTTCGCTGGCATATATTACTGTTCCTCTTCCCATTCTATGATTTAATTGGTCAATTGTAGTCATTAATTTTCTTGATTTCTCTTTATCTTCTTTAGGGAATAGGTTCTGTTGATATTCATCCTCCGGAATCAAATCTTGTAATATTACACCTGCCTTGTGATATAGGATGTTGTCTTTGAACATCTTGTTAAGTATTAAGAAAGAGATTCGAATAAAAAGTCTCGTGTCATTTGATGGATTAGAGAAATGATAAATTAGGCTTTCGTGGTGTTGAGGAACTGATTTTCTGAATGGATTTGTGTGTATGAAAATTATCATTGATGTAGCTAGTAAATGATTTTTTCTTAATTTTTCTGCTGCATTTGTTATGTAATTTGTTAGCGCTTCTCCTATTTTATTTACACATGAAATTTGTTTCCTGAAGGATCTTGATACACAGATACTTTTCTTTTTCTTGGGAACGTTTTCAATATTAATGCATTGGATCCCGTGTAATTCAAATATAGTTCTTTGAATACTCACGTTAAATTTTCTACTTATTTCTTCTTGATTTAAACTCATTAGTTCTAAAATAGTTTTTATGTTCATGCTTCTAATTTTCCTGCCTACCCTTTTCCCTATTCCCCATATATCTTCTAATTCTATTTTTTCTAAGGGTACTTTCTCATTATCCAAGTTATGTATAACGTACACTCCGTTTGAAGATATCCCCTTTTTGACAAATTCGTTTGCTAATTTTGCAAGAGTTTTCGTTTTTCCTATACCTACTGAAACAGGTATCCCAACCCATTGTTTTATTTTTGTTCTTATTTCAATTCCATATTTGAGCAGATTTTTCTGCTCTTTTGATATATCTAAGAATGCTTCGTCAATTGAATAAACTTCTACATGAGAACTAAATTTAAAAAGACTATTCATTATTCTCTGAGAGATATCACCATAGAGTGTATAATTTGATGAGAATACATGGACATTGAAATTTTCTATAATTTCCTTTGCCTTATATAAAGGAGTTCCCATTTTGATCCCAATTAGTTTTGATTCTTGCGATCTGGCGATAATACAGCCATCATTGTTTGATAGTACGACAATTGGCTTATGCTCTAAATTCGGAGTGAATATTCTCTCGCAAGACGCATAAAAATTATTGCAGTCGACAAGCGCAAACCAAATATCTGAATTTGTAGTTTTTTTATAATTTGTGAATAACATTTGTTGCTATACCCCAAATATGAAAGTTCATCTCTTCTGTAATTTTAATTGAATCAAATTTTTCATTATCTGCATCAAGCCATATTTCATTTTTTGAAAAACGGAGGCGTTTAACAGTTAGTTCTCCGTATAAGACAGCGATAATTATTTTTCCGCTGGATGCTTCTAAAGATCGATCAACAATTAATATGTCATCTGAGTTTATTCCTGATCCCAGCATTGATTCTCCTTGTACACGTACGAAAAAAGTAGAATTTGGATTTTTAATTAAGTATTCATTTAGGTCTAAATTTTTTTCTAAATGATCATCTGCGGGTGAAGGGAAGCCAGCTGAAACACGATAATCGTAGAGAGGGGTTATTACATTTTTTTTAATATCAAAAGATGATATTTTTCCGTATGAATTTATGTACATTGTAATCTCTGAGAATATAGAAAAACTTGTTTTATACGAAAATAATACGAAAGTCAATTATCCTTCTATTTGAAATTTTAACTTGACTTTCGTTATAATTATGGCGTATAAAATACGAAAACAGTATTCGATTTACTGTGATAATTTTTAGTTTGGATGAAAATTTAGATCAATGTATAATTAAAAAGCCCGTAAATATTATTTGTGAGGAGTGAGTTTCGTGAGTTCTAAAAATGGCAGTTCAAAAAAAGAGTTAAATAATGGAAATCAGAATAAAGCATTAGATATTGCATTTTCGCAAATTAACCAACAATTTGGGAAAGGGTCGATCATGCGATTGGGTGAAGGCCCAGCGTTAGAACGAATTCCTACTATCAGTACTGGTTCCGTTTCATTAGATTTTGCATTGGGTACAGGTGGTGTGCCTAGAGGTAGAATCGTTGAAATCTATGGTCCAGAGTCATCCGGAAAAACGACAATAGCGCTACAAATAATTGCGGAAGTTCAAGAACGAGGCGGCACTGCTGCGTTTATAGATGCTGAACATGCTTTAGATCCTGTTTATGCGAAAGCCCTAGGTGTACATACTGATGGTTTGATTCTTTCCCAACCAGATACAGGAGAGCAGGCACTCGAGATAGCTGAAATTTTGACTAGTAGTGGTTCTCTAGATGTTGTTGTAATAGATTCAGTAGCTGCCCTGGTACCAAAAGCTGAATTAGAAGGGGATATGGGAGATCATCATGTGGGATTGCAAGCGCGTTTGATGAGTCAAGCTCTAAGAAAACTTACGGGTGTAGTACATCGTAGTAAAACATGTTTTATCTTTATCAATCAAATTAGAATGAAGATAGGGGTAATGTTTGGGAATCCAGAGACTACGACTGGTGGTAACGCTCTTAAGTTTTATTCATCGGTTAGATTGGATGTACGAAGAATTGCTACAATCAAAAATGGAGAAGATAATGTTGGAAATAGGACTAGGGTTCGAGTAGTAAAGAACAAATTGTCCCCACCATTTAAAACTGCTGAATTCGATATTATGTTTGGAAAAGGAATATCGAAAGAGGGAGATGTGCTAGATTTAGCAGTTGAAAATAAAATTATAGAAAAATCTGGCGCATGGTATTCTTTTAATGGAGAACGTATTGGACAAGGAAGAGAGAACGTAAAGAGTTATTTCTTGGAGAATACAGATATTTTAAAGGAAGTAGAATCTAGAGTTAGGACGAGTATGGGAATTATAAAAAATGATTCTACAAAAGAATCTGAATCAGCAATAGATAAAAATGAAAATACAGTGAGTAAGAGTACTTCTGTACCTAAATAGTAAAGTTCAAATCCGTTTGAGAAATTTTTTTAAAAATTTATATACTCAAACGGATTTGAAATTTTATTTAGCTAACTTTTTTTCCTGCCGTATATGAGTAACTTTTAACTCCTCGCAATTGCATTTTTGAATAAACTCAAGTAGAAGAAAATCATTTCACTGATTTTGGCAGTTTTCCAAATTCTCAAAGGAATCCATGATTATGAGAATCGTTTTTCTCGGAACTCCCGATTTTGCAGTTCCTTCATTGGAAGCATTGCAAAAATCCTCTGGAGAAATAGTAAGAGTCTTTTGTCAACCTGACAGAAGATCAGGTAGGGGTAGAAAATTACATATATCTCCAGTTAAGGAAAAGTCTAATTCTCTAGGGTTAGAAGTAAGTCAACCGGAAAGGATTACTTCAAAGCATATATCCGATTTAGACCCAGATCTTTGTGTGGTAGTAGCATATGGACAGATATTGAGTAAGAAATTCCTTGATATCCCGAAAAAAGGAACGATAAATTTACATGGATCTTTATTGCCACGTTGGCGAGGAGCCGCCCCAATACAACGAACTATTCTCCATGGGGACAAAGAATCAGGTGTGTCTATTATACGATTAATTCCAGAGATGGACGCAGGTCCAATTTTAGCAGAGAAAAAAATTTCTGTTCATATAAGAGAAACTGCTGATTCGTTATATGAGAGAATGTCAACTATAGGAGCTCTTTTACTAAAAGATACTGTAGAAAAATTGTCGAGTAGTGAATTGAAAGCTAAAGAACAAGATGAGTCGAAAGTAACTTTTGCAGAAAAAATACATAAAGATGAAGCAAAGATAGATTGGCAAAGAAGTGCAGTAGAGATTGAACGTAAAATTAGGGCTTTTAAGTCTTGGCCAGTTGCAGAAACCTATTTGTCAGAAGGTAAGTATAGAATAAGAATCTGGGATGCATTTGTTACTGAATCTGAAAGTAAAGTTTCCGCAACTCCTGGAACATTCTTGGGTCTAGCGAAATGTACATTAGGGTTTGGTCTAAGAGTAAGAACAGGCAAAGATGATTTGTTGTTATTGAAAGTACAATTGTCAGGAAAGAAGATTCTGAGTGCTGAAGATTTATTGAAAGGATTTCCAATAGAAAATAGAAGTATTTTTGCAAATATATAGATATTTACAATTAAGAAGATAAATTTGTCTAAAATTCAAATAAATCAGAAAACGGTAGATATTAGAGGAATAGCATTTAAAGCATTAAACTCTTTTGAAAAAAATCCGCAACATGCAACTGACCTTTTTGCAAAATTTTGTCCTCATGATCTTAATTATAGAGATAGAACTCTTTTACGCGAGATAATTTATGGAGTCTTACGTTGGAGAAATCGTTTAGATTGGACTTATGAGATTTATTTAAATAAATCAATTGATAGATTAAGTTATCAAATTAAGCAGGCCCTTAGAATAGGAGTGTATCAGTTAATTTTTCTAGATAGAATCCCTGATTATAGTGCAATAAATACTTCTGTGGATTTGCTAAATAATACTAAAGACATCTGGGCGAAAGGTTTAGTGAATGCTGTTTTAAGAAAAATAACGAATTCTAATCCTTGTCCATCCGAAGAAATAATTGAAAATTTGTCAATATGGGAATCACATCCAAAATGGTTGGTAAATAAATGGACAAAAGAATTAGGTCCTGAACAAGCTAAAAATCGTTGCCGAAGCAATAATCAGATTCCTAATGTTGTTTTTAGGGTTAATCCGAACTGGGGAAGTATAGAAGATTTATCTCATAGATTAGTAAGTATGGATTATAATGTAACCCCTGGTATTTTTGATCCCGATTGTTTGCATTTAGCTACTGCTAGTAATATAAGAAATAATTCTTTAACTGATAATGATTTGTTTAGGGAAGGAGCTTATTGGATACTAGATGAGGCTTCAAGTTTGGTGATTCGTTATGCAAATCCAAAATCAGGAAATCTCATTTGGGACAGTTGTGCAGCTCCTGGAGGTAAAACGGTAGGACTATATCTGTCATTAGAAAAAAATGGAAATGTTTTAGCTTCTGATTTTTCTCGAAGTAGAATTAAAAGATTGAAGATTAATTGCTCTAGAATGAATGCTAAAGTTGATATTTTCGTTGCAGATGTATTAGATGAAATTTTCAATGAAGTTTTTGACTTAGTTTTATTAGATGCTCCATGTTCATCTTTAGGTGTACTAAGACGTCATCCTGACGCAAGATGGCGTATAGATAAAAAAAAATTAAATGATTTTTTGAATCGTCAAAAACTTCTTCTTAATGCAGTTTCTAAGTCTGTTCGACCAGGTGGTGTTTTGGTGTACTCGGTTTGTAGTAATGAGCCAGAGGAAACAGATTTCGTAACATCTGCATTTACATCTAAAGAATTTTTTGTAAATGTAGACAAATCAAATTTTCCTGATAATGCAATGAATTTCATTCAATCAGACGGTTCTTTGCAGATAAAACCAGAGGATGGAAATATAGATGGTTTTTATGCTATGAGGTGGGAACGAAAAAAATGATGACAAATGAGATCAAGGTAGGTTTAAAGTATTTCTTATGTTTTATATTGATAATTGTCACAGTTGTTGTGGGAGGTGTCTTTGGGCTTTATCTATTTAGGACTGGAGGGTCAGTTTATCTTCCAAATGTAGTAGGTATGGACGTAGGTAGAGTGTTGGAGAAGTATGGTAGCCTTGATATTCCTGTGACAGTAAAAAAACATTCTTTTAGTGATTCTATTCCTAGAAATCATGTCATTGAACAAATACCTGCTGGTGGAAGAAGAATAAGACTAGGAAGAAATGTAGGTCTAATTATCAGTCTTGGTTCTCGTGATGTTGAAGTTCCAAAGGTTATTGGTGAAAATGTTAACAGGGCTGAAACTTTGGTTCGTCTGAACGGATTACGAGTTAAGTCTTTTGCAAGACTTTATAATTCTGAAATTCCTTTTTCTCAGGTCATGGGAATATGGCCGAGTCCTAAAACTAAAGTGAGGAGAGGAGAGGGTGTTGTTTTGATTGTAAGTCAAGGTTCAAGAGAAAGAGCTTACTCTATGCCAAAAATAGTTGGAACTTCTGTAAATTCCGGATTAGATATCGTACGTAAGTTAGGGTTAACAGTTGGTAAAGTAAAATATGTAGATACTAAGGGTATTCCTAGAGGTTATATCATATCTCAGGTGCCTCTGTCTGGGAAAAAAGTTGTTTCAGGTCATAGTGTGCATGTGAAAGTCGCTAGAGGTTTAGACCAGATAGCAGGTAATTTTAGTGTTTTAAGATATACTGTACCATCGGGTTCGTTTGAAAGAAGAATACGAATTGTTCTATTGGAGAAGGGTCAAGAAAAAGAAATTTTTTCAAAAAAAGTAAGAGCAGGAGAGAAAATTCATACTTTGATTCCCTCTACGGGGTATACTAGAGTAAAGATTTTTTTAGATAATGAACTTGTTGAAGAACAAGATCATTAACAGGGACAAAAATGTCAAATCTGGATTTAACACGTGGAAAAATAAAAATTGCTCCCTCAGTACTAGCAAGCAATTTTGAGAATCTTAAAGATGAACTGATTTTAGTTGAGAAATCCGGTGCTGACTGGTTGCATTTAGATATTATGGATGGACATTTTGTCCCAAATATTTCATTTGGACCTCAACTTGTAGATACTGCAAGAAAATGCTGTCCAAATATAGTTTTAGATGTCCATTTAATGATTTCTTATCCTGAAAAAATGGTTAAAGAATTTATTGATGCGGGTGCTGATATTATTACCTTTCACATTGAGACATCTTCAGATTTTCAAGAAACGGTTAAAATGATTAAATCTATGGATACATTAGTAGGAATAAGCTTAAATCCTGAAACTCCATTTAGTGCAATAAATTCTATTTTGAATCAAGTGGATATAGTTCTTTTAATGAGTGTAAATCCTGGTTTTGGTGGTCAGCCTTTTATTCCATCTTCTATAGATAAAATAAAGAAAATTCATTCTTATATCGAAAAAGAAAATCTAAATGTTCTTTTAGAAGTTGATGGAGGAGTAAACATTCAAAATGCTGAAGAAATTCGAGAATCTGGTGCAGATGTTTTAGTTGCAGGTACAGCTATTTTTGGTTCTGATAATTATGCAAAAACCATTAGTTTGCTCAGAGGATAAATCAGTATTTACTTTTCTAGCAATTGACATAGCGCTTCTTATTACTCTATAAAACAACTTTTGTGATTTTGGAGGTTTTTGTGTTTGAGTCTTTAACTAGTCGTTTGACAGGTATTTTTTCAGATCTCCGACAAAAGGGTTTGTTGAGTGAGGAAAATATAGACGTTGTTTTGAGAGAAATACGTATGGCTTTTCTTGAAGCTGATGTCAATTTCAACGTAGCAAAAAAATTTATTGAGAAAGTTAGAGAGAAATTAATCGGTGTTCAAAAAGCCGCTCATTTAGATCCCTCTCAGCAAGTTATAAAGGCTGTAAAAGAAGAATTGATAGATTTGATGGGGGTAAAATCTGCTCCATTTAAAAGAGTTGAATTTGGACCAACTGTTATACTATTAGTAGGTCTCCAAGGTTCAGGTAAGACAACTACAGCTGCGAAAGTTGCTAAAAGCTTTAAAGAAAAAGGAATGAGAGTTTTGCTAGTTCCCGCAGATCTTGCTAGACCTGCTGCAGTGAAACAATTAAAAGTTCTATCACAACAAGCAGAGGTTGATTTTTTTGATCCGATTGATTTTAAAAGTCCTGTTCCACTTGTGAAACATGCTTTAGAAGACGGAAAAAAGGGACATTATGATTATTGTATAATTGATAGTTCAGGAAGATTAAGTGATGATGACGATTTAATGGAAGAATTACAGGAAATTCATGAGATATCAGATCCTGATGAATCTATTCTTGTAGTTGATTCAATGGCAGGGCAGGATGCAGTTTCAGTGGGAGAGTCATTTTCTAATAGAATTGATCTAACAGGAGTAATTTTTACGAAATTTGATGGAGATTCTAGAGGCGGAGCAGTTCTTTCGATACGTTCTATTACAAATTTGCCTGTAAGGTTTGTTGGTGTTGGAGAAAAGATTGCTGATATAGAAGCATTCGATCCAGAAAAAATGGCTTCTCGTATTTTAGGAATGGGAGATATTTTTTCCTTAATTGAAAAAGCAGAAGCATCAGTGCCGATTGAAAATATGGAGAAATTTTCTGATGATGTTTTTAATCTTCAAACTATGAAGGAACAATTAAAACAAATGAAAAAAGTTGGCTCCATAAATGATATGCTTTCATCATTACCAGGTGTTCCTTCGAAGATAAAAGATGTAGATTTTGACGAAAAGCAAATTTATAGGAATATTGCTATAATTGATTCCATGACACCTAAAGAAAGAATTTCTCCCGAAATTATTAAGGGTAGTAGAAGAAAAAGAATTGCAAATGGGAGTGGAGTACTTGTGCAAGACGTCAATCGCCTGTTAAAACAGTTTATACAGACTAGAAAGATTATGGGTAAGTTTTCTAAAGCTAAGAATAAAGATAAACTTGGGTTTGTTAAGAAGATGTTTAAATCTTAAGGAGATTTCATTTGGCTGTTAAAATTAGATTAGCAAGACGCGGAAAAAAAAAGGATCCCCGCTATAGAGTAGTTGTTCAGGATGAACGTATGCCAAGGGATGGTCGATTTTTAGAGTGGATTGGTCGTTACGATCCAATGCAAGATCCACCATTAATAGACATTGATGAAGAGAAAGTTAAGCACTGGTTAGGGAAAGGTGCAAAACCTACAGTGACGGTAAGAAGTATACTCAAGAAAAAAGGTATTGATACATAGGCCTTAAATGACGGAAAAGAAAGATAAAATAGAAGTTGGGGTTATAGTAAAGCCTCATGGCTACAAGGGTTTGATCAAATTTAAGCCGTGGCTGGACGATTTTGAGGATTATTCTCTTGTAAAAGAAGTTTCCCTAAAAGATTTAGATAATCCATATTTTAGGGTTCTTTCTGTTGTATCTCATGGAAAGAAATTTCAAATTTGGAAATTGGACGGAATTGATTCATTAGAAAGAGCAGAATTTATTTCTGGAAAGATAGTCTCAGTAGATAGAAAGCTTTTAAAAGGTGAAAATGAAGGGGTCTTTTATTGGGAAGACTTTGAAGGTTATAAAGTTTTTGATGATGAAGGAAATGAAGTAGGATATTTCACAGATCTAATAGGTAGTGGAGGTAATGACGTTCTAGTTCTGAAAAATGTTGAAAATGAAGAAATTTTGATTCCTGCAGTAAAAGAATTTCTCCTCGGTTTTAAAGATAATAAGTGGATTATTAAAATACCCCTTACTTAAATTTCTATGGCTTTGAGAATCATATGTCTATTCATTTTGATGTTTTAACTATTTTCCCTAATTCACTCGATAAAGTTTTTGAACACGGTGTTGTTGGGAGAGCTATAGAAAAAGGATTGATTAAATTGAATATTTGGAATTTAAGAGATTTTTCTGATGGAGCATATAAAAAAGTAGACGATGAACCTTTTGGTGGTGGAGCAGGTATGGTTTTGAAAATTGAGCCCATTTCTAAGGCTATCGAAAAAATTTCAAGTGAAAATTCTAAGGAAAAATTATGGAAAGTTTTAATGACGCCTCAAGGTCGAACTTTAGATCAAAAAATAGCTCGAAATTTATTGAAAAAAGAACGATTCTTACTGATTTGTGGAAGATATGAAGGAGTTGATGAAAGAGTTAGAGAATTTTGTGTTGACGATGAGATATCCGTTGGTGATTATGTTCTATCTGGTGGAGAAATTCCTTCAATGATTTTTATTGATGTATTATCTCGTTTGGTTCCAGGGGTTTTGTCAAACAAAAATTCTTTGAAAGATGAAAGTTTTTCAGATGGATTGTTGGATTATCCTCATTACACTCGTCCAGCAGAATATAATGGAATGAAAGTTCCGAATGTTCTTTTGTCAGGTAATCATGATGAAATTCAGATGTGGAGAAAGAATGAATCATTAAAAAGGACGAGAATTCGCAGAAGAGATTTGTTTGATGAAAATAAGCTATCAGATAAAGATATAGAGACAAAATAAATCTTATTCATAAAAGGTGTTAGGAAACTGGGGAATTTATATATTGCATTAGTTCATTATCCTGTTTTGGATAATCTAGGTAATGAGGTCACTTCTTCAATCACTAGCTTAGACATTCATGATATTTCTCGTTCTGCACGAACTTATGGAGTTTCTAAATATTTCATAGTGCATCCATCAGAGATACAAAGAAAATTTGTCGAAAGGGTTGTAAATCATTTTGTTATAGGAGATGGGAAAAATTTTAATCCGGATAGAGGAGAGACTCTTGAGTTAGTTGAAGTTTCAAAATCTTTAGAAGTGGTAATGAAAAGAATAACTGAGATGGAAAGTAAAAAGCCGTTTTTGGTTACAACCACTGCAAAAGATCATTCGACTCAAATAAGTTATGATTTTTTGCGAGAAAAAATTTTAAAAGAACCTGACCCATTTTTATTGGTCTTTGGAACTAGTTGGGGATTGTCAAAAATAATTATTGATAATTCTGATTTTGTTTTATCGCCGCTAAGAAGTGTGAAAAATTTAAAATACAACCATCTTTCAGTACGCTCTGCTTCAGGAATAATCTTAGATAAAATTTTTGGTAGGAATTGATTTAGTATTCAAATCTATGTATAAGAGTATTTTTTTGGAGATTTTACTTGAATCTTATAGATGCATTGGAAAAACAAGGTATGCGTAAAGATGTCCCTAGAGTTCAATCTGGAGATACAGTACGTGTTCATGTTAAAATTGTAGAAGGTGATAAAGAAAGAATACAGATTTTTGAGGGGATTGTTATTGGACTTAGTGGTGGTGGCCTCCGAGAAACATTTCGTGTTCGTAAAATTTCTTATGGAATAGGGGTAGAAAGAATATTTCCCTTGCATTCTCCAAGGTTAGACAAGATTGAAGTAGTTAAGAAGGGTAGAGTAAGACGTGCTAAACTCTATTATTTGAGAGATAGAAAAGGTAAGGCTGCTCAAATAAGAGAAAAAAGAAGAGTCTAATTCTATGCTTCAAGGAAATTTTGTACCTCACACATAAATTCTTTTCTGCACCATTCAAATTGAGCAAAATGTGTTGCATCACCAAAAATTATCATTCTTTTTCCTTCACTATTTCTAAGTGCCTTATATAAACCAAAAAACTCTGGATCAAGGGAACTTCTATCATGGTCTCCTTTTATTAAGAGAACAGGACACTTGATTTTTTCAGCGTCATATAAAGGAATATTTCTTGCTCTATCATAACGATCTGCCATTGGCCCATTCGGAATTCTAACACCTGGAGTACGTCTTCTTTGTCCTTCTCTGTCAAATTTTAGCTGTTGTAGCCAAAATTGTTTAATTGCTTTTTCCGTTCTCCATTTCCTATGTTTCCCTATCGGGATACTTCCATCCCAACGCTCACGTTGTTCGGATTCAGTTACCCATCTCCAAGAACCAATTTTCGGATTCCATCTCCCCGGTTTTTTAGGGTCTTCACTTTCTGCAGCTCTCTTAGGGTCATCATATGCATAAAATGGAGCGTAAAGTGCTAGACGTTTAATTTTTTTTGGATTTAGAGAAGTATAAGCGGCAGTTGTTGTCGTTCCCCATGAGTATCCTAATAGTAGTAACTTTTTAATTTTGTTTTTCTTGCATATATAATTTACAGCCGCATCTATATCTTTTACTGCAGTCATACCCCTGATTATTGGAGACTTATTAATTGGCGATTTTCCTAATTCAGGTATTCTCGTAGATAATCCGTAACCTCTAACAGATAAAGAAAAAACATTCATTCCTTTGTTTGCTATGAAATCCATCCAAGAATAGCCGGGCAACGAAAAATCAAAAGCAATTGGTCCTGGAACACTTTGTCCATGGACCATTAAAAGAGTTGTGTCAGCGTCCTTCTTTTTCATTCCTTTAGGTTTTTTCTCTCTTAAATGAAGAACAATATCGGGATCATGAGATGGAATGAAATTTTCTATGACTTCAATTTTTTTGATTGCCATCTTTCACCTTTTCGTTTTAGTTAGTTTCTTGCACAAACCATAGATTGTATTGTTTTCGTTTTCAAGTTTAAGTTCTTATTTATATGATAAATTTGTTAGAATTGTATCAGAATTTATACTTGGAGTTTTATGTATTCTTATGAGAAAAAATTAGGCAGAAGTTTCAACCTTATAGCTGGGATAGATGAAGTTGGAAGAGGGCCGTTAGCAGGTCCCGTTATAGCGGCATCCGTCATTCTAGACCCTTTGCGTCCTATTGAAGGTATTCAAGATAGCAAGAAAATTTCTCCAAGAAAAAGAGAAAAGCTTTTACATGAGATACTTGATAAATCAGTTTCTGTCTCGATTGCATCCATAGGACCACGAAAAATTGAACGTATAAATATTCTAAACGCTTCATTAGAGGCAATGAGAGTTTCTGTGTCTCGGTTAGTGCTTAAACCTGATTTTCTTTTGATTGATGGAAACAGAATGATAGATTCTACGATTCCTCAAGAAACGATAGTAAAAGGTGACTCACTCTGCGCAAGTATTGCTGCCGCAAGTATAGTTGCCAAAGTTTGTAGAGATAAAATTATGGTTAGGATGAATTCGCATTATCCTGGATATGGTTTTGAAAAACATAAAGGTTATCCTACTAAAGAACATCTTAAGTGTATCCGGAACCTAGGTGCATCTAAAATACACAGACGTACATTTAATGGCGTTAATTTAGAAATCTGATCGAATCAGTTTAATTCTGCGATAAGTCGAAGACCAATAAGAGTTAGATCTGTGTTTTTTTCATCGTAAAAATTTTCTTCCTCAGAAAAAATTGAACTAAATCCACCTGTAGCAACTATCTTTGTTTTAGGTCCGAGTTCTTTTTTCATATTTTCCAAAATCTCTTTAACTAAACCACGGTAGCCAAAAAACATTCCTGCTTGAATACTATTTGTTGTATTTTTGCCAATTATATTTTGTGGCATTTTTGGTTCCACTCTCGGGAGTTTTGCCGTTCTTTCTG
>CAZLCI010000041.1:0-18804 GCA_964558115.1 uncultured Nitrospinaceae bacterium
ACTTTAACTTACATACAGAACCTATTGATTCAGACAATGAAGATTCATACCATGACATGGCATTTGGTGGTGCAGAGTTTCTATTTAAAAGATACCCAAACTTTAAATGGGTTTATGCACATTCTGCAATGACGCCACCTTCCAATGTAAGAATCATATTAAAGAAATTTCCGAAACTAATGATGGATTTTAATCTCAAAAAATCAAATAAAGGAGACCATAAAGGATGGGCTCATCTTTCGAATCCAAGCAACAACAAATGGGAACCATACGAAGACTGGGCAAAACTCATGGAAGAGATGCCTGATAGATTTATGGTCGGCACAGATACGAAATTTTGTCAGAGAGGCCGAACTATAGGAATCAGACAGTTCAAAAAACAAATTAAAAGGTTCAGAAAATTTTTAGGCGCACTAAATAAAGAGGCAGCTGAAAAAATAGCGTATAAGAATGCTGAATCTTTTTTCAATACCAAATAATCTTATCTCATTAAAGATTATTGAAGTTCCACTTTCATTCTATTCAAAACTATTGCAATAACACTCGCTATAAAAAAGAAGCCGGCATATAAAAGGAAAGAAAATTGAAGATTAAATAATTCTGCCATTACTCCTCCTACAATAGGAGAAATCATCGATCCCATTTCATTAACAGCATAAATGAGCCCAATCGCACTTGCACGTTTTTCCTCATCCACCAACTCTGTACCAACAGCCAACACAAGACTCGGAACTGGGGTCAGAAAAGAACCAATCAAAAAAATAGGGAATAAAATCATTATACTTGAACTAACAAAAGAAATTGATGCCATAGCAATACTGCACAAAAATGTAAGATAAAGAATATACTTTGTTTTTTCTCCCCTATCAGAGGACTTTCCAACCAAGAAAGTAGTAATAATACCTACAATAAAATATACAGAAAGTATCCATCCGATTGCCTGAACTTCATAATTAAATTGTTGCGCGAGTAACAAGGGCAAAAAAGTCATTAATCCTCTAAACCCAGTAATTCTAAAAGTTGACACCAACAACAAAAGCATTAATGGTCTGTTCTTAGTTAACGATAAAAAAGTAGAAAGTGCCGCCTGTTTCATCGGTCTTACGTTTCTTTTTGAATCTTTAAAAAGAATAAAAATAATAGTAGCCATAATAATTGAAGGGAAAATAGCAAGATGAGATGCAACTCTCCAACTAAAATATACTGCGACTGTACTTACAATCCATGGAGTCAAAATACTACCGACCTCTCCTCCACCCGCAAAATAGGCCATACTAAGACCTCTTTGATTTGGCATTTCCCTGGTCAACAAAGAAACTGCTGGAGGATGGTAAGCAGAACAACCCAAACCGCTTAGAAAAACTAAAAAAAGTAAGGTTAAAAAATCAGGTGCGAATCCATAAAAAAATACAGGAACAGATTGAACCATCAGACTAGTAACAAGTATAGTTCTCCACTTACCAAGATAATCGCCTAAAAATGAAATAGGAAACTGAAACACACCATTTGCAAACGCAAAAACGGAAGCGATTAACCCTACCTCGAAGTAACTCAAACTAAGTTCTGCAGATATTAGTGGAATGATAGGCGTGATAAACAAGAGGTAGAATGTGTTAACACCATGACTGGCGGAAAGAGCAGCTACATTTTTTTTATTTACTGCGTCCATTTCATAAAACCTTCATTAAAACTAACTTTTAATTAGTAGGAAGAGACGATTATTTGAAAACAGAAAAAGTAACACAAGGATACTTAAGATTCATCTCGGAAAACCCGAGATTTTTACTTTACGGCTTTTTACTTACCTTCTTCTCATGTTTCGGTCAAACGTACTACATCTCTATATTCAGTTCTGAAATACGTTCAATTTTCTCTTTGTCACACGGAGACTACGGATTGATCTATGCAATTGCTACTGTAGGAAGTGCTACTACGCTGGTTTGGGTCGGAAAATTTATTGACAAAATAGATCTTCGAAATTATACAATTTTCGTACTTATCGGACTATCCATTGCTTGTTTGCTATTCTCTTTTGTTTCTTCAGTCATTTTATTGACGTCATCTCTCTTTCTTCTTCGTCTTTTTGGACAAGGCCTTATGATGCACACCTCAGTGACCTCAATGGGAAGATACTTCGAAGAAACTCGTGGAAAAGCCGTCAGTCTTGTATCCTTTGGAAATCCACTAGGTCAAGGAATGCTAGTTTCTTTGGCTATCTTTTTACTCGCTTATCTAGACTGGAAAACAATATGGGTGGCATCTTCAATTGTAACCATTATAATTATTGCACCTACTATACTTTTCCTCCTTGGGAATCATCCTGTAAGAAAAAGAAAAACAATTTCTACTAATTCTACCAAAACAAATCCCATCAGTAGTTGGACTAGAAAACAAGTTCTTAAAGACATTCGATTTTATCTTATACTTCCGCTCATGCTTGCACCTTCCTATATAACAACAGGTTTCTTCTTCCACATGTCGCATTTAGTAGATACTAAAGGGTGGGACCTAAATGTTTTCACACAAACCTTTTATATGTATGTTGTCTCCTCGCTTTTGACAGCATTAATAACTGGAAATGTAACAGATAAATTTGGAGCAAAGAAAATACTTCCTTTATCTTTAATTCCGCAATGTGTCGCTATGCTAATACTAGCAGTAACAAATCAACCTATCGCACAAGTTCTGTATATGTTTACTTCAGGGATGACTGTTGGAATTAGAGTAACTATAGGTGGGGCTATATGGCCGGAAATATACGGAGTAAATAACCTTGGCGGCATTCGTGCTTTAGCGACATTTTTTATGGTTCTTTCTACTGCAATTGCTCCTGTTTCCATGGGATATTTAATTGATGCAGGCATCAGCATGGAAATGATTGCATTAGGTTGCTTTATTTATATGACCTTTTCTTCAATCGCAGCATGGTTTGGAGTAAGGATTAAAAATAATATACATAAATAAATATATGAATTACTAATAATTTATGTATATTACCGAATGAATTGCTAACAAATGACTATCGCACAGAGGATTTTAAAATATGCTTACAGATCCAAGATTCATTCCAAGAGAAGGACGAACTTTAGTTCCCGGAGCCTCGCTTTCGTTAAATGAAAGAGATAGAAGATGGAAACTCGCACGATCAGAAATGAAAGCCCGTGAAATTGATTGTCTGATTATTATAGCTAGAGGATATAATTCCAACGGCAATGTTCGATGGCTAGACAACGGTGACTATAGCGAAAGACATTTAATTTTTCCCCTCGAAGGTGATCCAATGAATTTCTGGTTACTTCAGAACTGGGGAAAATGGTTTACTGAAACCTGCTGGGAAGGAGTTCGCTATAGAGGGCATGAAGGAAAATACAGCGTGGTTGCAGCTGACACCATAAAAGACCTTGGCTATGAGGGTGGAAAAATAGGTATTGTTGGTCTAATCGGTGCAGGTTATGCAGCAGAAGGCAGCATTCCATATATGACTTTTCAAAATCTCAAATCTCTTCTTCCAAAAGCGAAATTTGTAGATGCCACTAACATACTTACAAAAGCTAGAATGATTAAAAGTAAGGAAGAAATAGCAATGATAGAAAAAGCATCCGAACTCGCAAATATGGAAATCGATACCGCTTTGAAAATGTTAAAACCAGGAATACGCGAGAGAGATATTATGGTAGAAATGGATTACGTATCCATGAAAGCTGGAGCGGAATTTGGCAGAGATCATTGGACTCTTCTGAATTCTGGTGAAGGTTATCCTGTCAATCATCGTGACACAAACAAAATTATTCAAAACGGTGAGATATTACAATTAGGCCATTATACTCGATTTGCAGGATATTGGAGTCATCCACATGTCGCAATTTCTCTTGGATCAATGAATGCAGAAGCAAAAGGATTAAGAGATGCGGTTCTTGAGGGAACCACAATAGCACTTGAACTTTTAAAGCCAGGAGTTGAATGGAGCAAGGTAAATAAATTGGTAGACGAACCGATACTTTCCAGAGGATATTACCATGAAGTACCCCAAATTCATGGAACAGGACTAGACGGGATTGAACCTCCAGTCACCGATGTTTGTGCAGGCAATATTCCAAATCAATACGAATGGAGAGAAAAATCTCTAGAAGGATCTATTGAAAACAATACAGAGTGGAAAACCATTGCCGAGGAAAGTAAAACTTCAAAAGGAGAACTTCTTGTAGAAGAAGGAATGTCCTTAGCCTTAGAAGTGAAAGCTGCTCTTGAAGATAGAATTGCTATATGTTTTGGTCCACAGATCATAGTAGAAAAAGATGGTCCTAGAATATTAAATCCTGACGCTATGGATGTTATCGAGCTATGAAATATGAAGTACTCAAAGATATCACTGAAAATAGACCGCGATTTATACCAGGTACATCCGAAGAACTAGATGCTGTCTCTGCTGCTCCTGACAATCATATTATTTTATTTGAAAATGAATTACTGCGAGTAATTAAGGTAATTGTTAGACCAGGTGAGATGGAAAATTTACATACGCATAAATATCCTTGTATTTTTCAAATAAATAATCTTGTAAAAACAGAATATCATGACGAAAATGGGAATATCATTCCCAGAACCGGATCAGGTTACTCTGGTATGATGATCTATGTTGAACCAGAAGGAATACACCAAGTAAAAAATACAGACGAGGAATGCATGGAAGGAATTCGTTTTGAAATAAAAAGTTTTAATATCAATACTTTATAGAATATATTCAATAATTTACTTTAAATTATAACATTAGCACGGAGCTGTTTTTTCATCCAAATTCAAAAGATCTTCTTTTTCTAAAATATAAGCAAAACGTAAAATTTTCCCCTCTTCCCACATATCTCCTATAATTTGCATAGACATTGGCAAACCTTGTGAAGACAACCCAATTGGCACGACTAAGGCTGGTGCACCTGTAAAATTATGCGGCGTTAAAAAAGGTTTCGTTACAGGGGAGTTATAATCAATCTCTTTACCATTGATCGAAGATTTCCAGTTATCTATCCGCGGAGAAATACATGGCAGAGATGGAGCCATAATCACATCTACTTCATCAAACATCATAAGTATTTCTCGCTTAAGCAATTCTCTTTCTCTATATGCTAAGACTAACTGTTCTGGACCTACATTACCGATCCTACTTTCAACTGCTGCTTTTGCAATTTCACCATAACCTTCAGCATGAACCTTAAAAATCGGAAGATGGAATTCTAAAAATTCGGCACTCATAATTACATCTATAATTTCTTGAACTTTCTCCATTGAGTTCATTTGAAGTTCTTTGACTATTATTCCATTCTTTTCAAAAAATCGGATCATCTGTTCAAACGCAAAGTAAATTTCATTATCGACTTCATGATTGCTATACAAATCTGGACAAAGACCAATCTTCATTCCTTCTATTCCCTCCTTCATGCTAGAAGAAATCTCAGAGGAACTCACAATTTTCGAATACGGATCCAGCGAATCATATCCAGAGAGCGCTTCCAGTATCGTTGCTGCATCTTCGACTGAACGAGTCATTGGGCCAACATGATCGAAACTCAACGTATTAGGACAAACTCCATTCAAACTTACCCTTCCATGTGTGGGCTTAAATCCTACTATTCCACATAGAGCTGAAGGACCTCTAATAGAACTTCCAGTATCTGTTCCAAGAGCAAAAGGAATCATTCTTGACGATACCGATGCTGCAGAACCTGAACTAGAACCCCCAGTAGTGCGGGTTATATCCCAAGGATTTCTGACGGTACCAAAATAAGGATTGTAACTAAGTGGGCCAGAAGCAAACTCTTGTGTATGACATTTTCCAAGCATTACTGCTCCTGCCTCTTTTAATTTAGAAACACAGAAAGCATCTTTAGAAGGAATATTATCTTTAAACACAGAAGAACCTCTCGTGGTAAGAATACCTTCAGTATCAATAATATCTTTGACTCCAAATGGAATACCATGAAGAGGGCCGAGGTATCTCTTCTCCATTATTTCTTTCTCTGCTATTTTAGCCTCTCTGTATGCCTGATCTTTTGCCAGAGTCAAAAACCCCAAGACTCTTTCATTCACATCTTCGATACGCTGAAAACAAGAATCCAATACTTCTACGGGAGAAACATGAAGTTTTTTAATAAGCTTACTTAACTCTGAAACGCTATGGTTAAATAATGGTTCGCTCAAAATAAGTTCCTTTAAGTATTTACCCATTTAAAAATTATATATTCTTTAATAGTATACATAGATAATATTGTAATTGGATTATAATTACGACTTTTAATACCTCGGTTTTACAAAGGCAAAAAAATGCATGTAATTAGTTTTTATCAATTTAAAGAGATATCTGGCGACTTGCTTTCTGCAAAAAACAAGATCACAAGTTTTTGCGAATCGCATAAGATACTAGGAACTACATTAATAGCAAAAGAAGGTATAAATGGAACAGTTTGCGGAAAAGAAGAAGCAATAGAAGAATTCGAGAACCTTTTATTCGAAATTGGATTTGACTCTTTAGAACTGAAACCATCCGAAACTAACAAGCTCCCATTCAAACGATTGAAAGTAAAAATAAAAAAAGAAATTGTAACTTTTGAAAATCTAGGGGAGTTTGCAAACAACACAGGAACTTTTATTTCTCCTGAAAAATGGGAAGAGTTTATTGAACAAGAGGATGTGATTTTAGTTGATGTACGGAATAAATACGAAACATCAATTGGAAAATTCAGTTCTGCATTAGATCCGGAAACAGATAATTTCACAGAATTTAAATTATTTATAGAAAAACAACTTTCGAATAAAAAGAAAAATAAAATTGCAACATACTGCACTGGAGGCATCCGTTGTGAAAAAGCTACCTCATATATGCGCGACATAGGTTTTGAAAATATCTTTCAGTTAAAGGGTGGGATTTTAAATTATCTCAATCAAAGAAAAGAAACCGACAATACTACGTGGCAAGGAGAATGCTTTGTCTTCGATGAACGAACAGCTCTAAAAGAACAATCCCTGGATGGAAGTTATGAATTATGTCATGGTTGCCGTCAACCTATTACAGATGAAGACAAACTATCAGAAAAATATGAAGACGGTGTTTCATGCCCTTTATGCTTTGATAATAGAAGCGAAGAACAAAAAAGCTCATCTAGAGAAAGACAATTACAAATCAATCTTTTCAAATCAAGAAAAAAAGAAAACTAAAAACTCTCAATCTGACTAGACAGAATTTCCCATTCATTCAAATAACTCTTAAGAGCAATTGAAACTTCGTCTTGACGTTTCAGAATATTCGACAACTCTTCCTTACTCTCTTCTTCATACATTACACTAGAAGAGAGAATTTTTTTAATTTTTTCATCTTCAATTTCTAATTCTTCTATGACTTTTTCAATTTTCTTATGTTTATCACGAATCTCTTTTTTCTTATTATTAGATAAATTTAAAGGCGTTCGATACTTTGCATTTATTTTGTCTACACTACTCCGTGCTTTCTTTGTATCTAAAGTTGTATCACTTCTATGATTAGATACATTCTGCAGATATTCATCGAGAGTTTCATACATGGATTCAATATTCTTATTTCTTAAGACCCAAAATTCTTCACAAACTGATTCAATCAAATCTCTGTCATGGGCAACCAAAATAAAAGTTCCGCTATAAGATTCCAAAGCCTCCTCAAGAGCAGTTCTAGATGCCATATCTAAATGATTGGTCGGCTCATCTAGAAGAAGAAGATTCGCCCCAGACATAAACAACCTTGCAAGAGCAAGTCTCGCACGCTCTCCACCAGACAAAACAGAAACTTTTTTATACACTTCATCACCCGTAAACAGAAATCCTCCCAGCAAGGATCTTATTGAAGTGTTGTTCATATTTTCTGGAGACACTTGTTTTGCAGAATCAAAAATTTCCATATTTTCATCTAATCCATCAAGTGTGTGTTGTGAAAAATATCCTATTTTCACTCTATCTCCTATTTCTATGAATCCTTCACTAGGAGAAAGCTCTCCTGATACCATTTTCAAAAATGTAGTTTTTCCAGAGCCATTAGGTCCAACAAGTCCTATCTTACTTCCTCTCAAGAGGGTCATATTGACATCTGAAAAAATAGTTTTAACATCAAACGACTTTGACATATTCTTCGCAATTAAAGTTTCGTATGCACAATTCGGTGGATCAGGGAGACGAATAACAGGCGCATCTTTTTTAACTGCAATCTTATCAATTGGCTTGATCTTAGAAAGTTCTTTTGCTCTACTTTTTGCCTGTCTTGCCTTAGTTGCCTTAGCCTTAAACCTACGGATAAATCTTTCAAGTTCTGCAATTCGACGCTCTTGTTTCATGGCTTGTTTTTCTAAATGAGCAATATTCTCCTCGCGTTGCTCTAAATATTTATCAAAATCTCCCACGTACCTGGTCAATCTGCAATTCTCAAGTTCAATAATCACTTTAGCAATACGGTTCAAAAAATGACGGTCATGAGAAATGATAACAACAGCACCTTGAAACTGGGAAAGAAATTTCTCTAGCCATGAAACTGACTCAACATCAAGATGATTTGTCGGTTCATCTAAAAGAAGCAAATCGGGATCTGAAAACAAGATGCGAGCAAGCGACACCCTCATCTTCCAGCCACCTGAAAAATTACTCAGAGGTTGTGCAATTTCTTCTAAATTAAAACCCAGTCCCATTAAGATTGAAGAGGCTCTTGAATCTGCCTGAAAATCTCCCAACTGTTCTAAAGACTGATCTACTTCACCAATCTGCATACTTATTTTTTCTTGAATTTCTTTATCTTTTGCTATGCCAATTTTCTCATAGAGAAACTGTTTTTTATCACGCAATTCAGTTAATTTGCTATTTCCCTTCAAAACTTGTTCCAAAAGTGAGTGATTTGAAGTTTCTAACTCTTGCCTTAACACTCCCATTGAAAGACCTTTTTGCACTGAGACCGAACCAGAATCTATGCCTTCTATGCCCTCAATGATTTTAAAAACAGTTGTCTTCCCAACTCCATTTGAACCTATAAGACCAACTCGCTCCCCTGGAAGAATCGTAAGCTCACTTTTCTCCAAAATAACCTGTCCGCCAAACTGTTTCTTTACATTTTCAAAACGAATCATAAAAATCCAAAAATAATATATTCACAATAGTTTTCGAATAACATTTAACATATAGCAACTTTACATTCCATCAAATTGCTGTATAAAAAAAGGTCGGTTTTCATACAACTTAAAAAATAAGGAGTTACAATGGCAAGTTTTGATATTGTCTCTCAAATAGATCTAAACGAAGTAGATAATGCTATCAATGGAATTTCTAGAGAAATTAAACAGAGATACGATCTTAAAGGAAGCAAATGTGCAGTAGAACGAAAGGAACGAACTCTAACAATCAACGCAGATGATGATTTCAAAATGAAACAAGTAATCGATTTAATAGCCACATACTTTCAAAGACGAAATGTAGATGCAAGAATGCTTCAATACAACAAGGCAGAAAGCGCTTCAGGTGGTTCTATTCGACAAGAAGCAACAATCAGAGATGGAATTGATCAAGAAACCGCCAGACATATAGTAAAAGAAGTAAAAGGAACAAAAGCAAAAGTTCAAATAGCAATACAAGGAAATGAACTTAGAGTTTCTGGAAAGAAAAGAGATGACTTGCAAAATATTATTACTTTTTGCAAAGAATTAAAAGGAGTCGAACAACCATTACAGTTCATTAATTTCAGAGATTGAAAAATAGAAGCTTCTACAGAATAGAATCACAGAAAGTATTTCTAAATCACTTTCCTAATTTAACCTGCCCCCTCCTACAAAAGGATAATCATGGTAGATTCCTACGAAATTAAAAGTACCAGGCCAAAAGAAGATATTGATATTCGTCAAATGGTTATTGATGTTTTCCATAAAATTTGTGAACTAGAAGATGAGATGAATAACCGTAAACTAGAAGAAGATGCGTATATCGTCTACATGCAAAATGCCAGGAGAAAAGTCGAAGAACATATACTCTATTTAAAAGAACAGCTAGAAGAAGAAATTAAAAGACTACCAAACCAGAGTACCCGGATTGGTCCATACACGTTCTTTCTAAAGAAATCTGCTGACAAAGTAATTATCGAAGATGAAGAAGCTGCTTTGCAAGAATTAAAAGGTCTTGGCAAATTAGGTGAAAAATGTATCAAAACCTCGCAAAAAGTGTTAAAATCCGAAGTGAAAAAGTTAATCAAAGAAGATGGTCCTGTCCTGGAACATGTACAGCTTGAAAAAGGAAAACCGAGTTTAAGTATTAAAAAGAAAGATTAAAATCTACCTAGACTTATATTCGTTGGCTACAATACCTACAAAACCCATAAGATAATCCATTCTCCCAGGTCCCATAATTTCGTAGTATTCAGCACCTTCTTCTCCTACTTCGAGCAAACCGTGCCAGACATTCCCTGGAATGACAGAGAATCCACCGTTCTCTATCCAACCTTCTTCTTTTTCTATTTTCATCTTTAATTTACCCGAAGTCATTACCATGAACTGATCTTCTTGATGTCTGTGAAGAGACCCATCAAAATTAACTCCTGGCTCCACTCTTCCCCTCTTCACCAAAACCTTTTCAGTCGAGACAATTTCTCCTGAGTTGCCTTTTTTAGGATTGACTTTTTTGGGGAAATCTTCCCATCTGTGAAAATAACTCATAGGCTCTATCTCCGAATAAAAATTTCTATTTTTTAGGAATACCCCTTACTTTTTCACTCCAGTTTTTAATAAAGAGAGGTCTATCTGGGACATGGGCAGTAATTCTCAAATGCTGTACTCCCATTTCCTCAAGTTCATGTAACCTTTGCTGACACTCTAACGGTGTACCTGCAACCGCAAAACGTTCTAGCAAATATTCACGCAAACCTAGATCATCTACCAGATCAGCATTTGAACGTTTATCTATCATCTCATGTTCTGCATGCAAATATTTTTTTTCTAATTCTTTAATGGGATTCAAAAATTCAGTCGGAATATGCTTATGTTCTTTAGTGAAACGGAATGCATGATTAGCGCTTCCAGCCAAAGCCATACGAATTTCCTTCTTAGCTTTCTTGCCATCTTCGTTTACATTTACTTTTACAATCCACCATAAATCCAAATCTTCCAATTTTCTGCCAGACTTACGAGCGCCTTCCTCAATCCAACCTAGAGAGTCGGCAACCATTTCAGGAATAAATCCTGTTCCAATTATCACTCCATCGGCCACCTCTCCAGCAAGTCTTAGAGTTTTAATCCCTTCTGCTGCCATATAGACAGGAACTTTCCTTTTGTTCCAACTTAGAGTTGAGGAATTCCCTTTAAATACTGTAGAACCGTTTTCTGTAAGTTCACGAAAAGAAATAATATAATTTCGCAATTCCTCAACAAGAGAAGGTCTCAGACCCAGATTCAGCAAAGCACTATCTCCTGTTGCAATTCCAAAAACTGCCCTGCCTCCTGATAACTCATTTAAAGTAGACATGCCACTTGCGGCAACAGCTGGATGTCGAGTAACAGGATTTGTAACACAAGGACCAAAATTGATTTTTTTTGTACTGTAAGAACAAATAGCCGCCGAAACATACAACTCCCTGTATAAAGATTGAGAATCTGGAATCCAAATCATTTCAAATCCGTAATCCTCTGCCAAATCACACCAATTTGAATATATAGTGGGTTCGGGGGGCAGCATAGCTATACCATGTTTGATTTTTGATTTATCTATTCTCATTCTTCCATCCAAATTCATTAATTGAAAAAATAATTTATATGAGGTTTGAAAATAATCATAGTTAAGAATATGTTTCTTTACACCTTATCATTTAAAAAAATATGAATTAACAACTTCGAAAAAACAGAAGGAACAATCTATGCCTTTTTACAAACAAACCGAAATGGAAGAAATTTCGTTACCCGAACAGCCCATGGGAACTTTCCAGAGTCTCCCAGGGGAACTTATGAAAGTAGGTTTTGTAACTTATTACAAAAATAACCTTACGATACCCCATCTTCATCCAAACGAAGAACAGTTTGCATATATCATCGAAGGAAGACAGTTTATGATTCTAGGACAAGAAGAAGCAATTGTTGGCCCGGGAGATCTTATACATACACCCAAAAACACAGTACATTGCGGAATTATTCTTGACGAAAAGACTCTAATGTTTGTTGCAAAAAGCCCTTGCGGAAATGGCGGACTTGCACAAGATTATCAGGCAGTCGAAAAGACTGAAGAAACTATTGAATATCTAAAGAAAAAATTTATAGAACTCTCCTAGAATTAGACCCTAAAAATAAAGGATTTGAACTTATGCCCTTTTATAAACGTTCAGATATAAAAGAAATTACTTTGTCAGCACAACCAACTGCCGTTTTCCAGAATCTATCCGGAGAACTCATAAAAGTTGGTTTCGTTACTTACACGAAAGGAAATATAAGAAATCCTCACTACCATGAAAACGAAGAAGAGTTTACATATATGATAGAAGGCAGCCAGTTCATGATTCTCGGCGAAGAAGAAAGTCTCGTTGAAGAGGGCGATCTTGTACATACCCCCAAAGGAACTGTGCATAGCGGAATCATTGTTGGAGAGAAAACAGTTATGTTTGTAGCAAAGAGTCCGGCAGGTGATGGCAATATGGCCCAAGATTTTAAAGAAGCTGAAAATGCCGAAGAATTGATTTCTCGATTAAAAGAAAAATATAAAGAATTATCATAAAAAAATTTAAAACAAGGAAAAAAATATGCCTTTTTACAAACAATCAGAAATGGAAGAAACTACTGTACCAGAACAACCCATGGGAATTTTCAAAGGACTTGCTGGCGATCTTATGAAAGTGGGTTTCGTTACCTACCCCCAAGGAAAACTTTCAAGACCACATTTTCATCCTAATGAAGAACAGTTCATATATATTATTGAAGGAAGACAGTACATGATTCTAGGACAAGACGAGGGAATCATTGGTCCTGGGGATCTAGTTCATATACCTAGGAATACAGTTCATGGAGGTATCATTATTGATGAGAAAACAGTCATGTTTGCCGTAAAAAGTCCTACTGGAGATGGAAATCTTGCACAAGATCATAATGATGCAGAAAATGCAGATGAAATAACTGAAAAACTAAAATCAAAATTTGAAGAATTATCTTAAAAAAAATGGAGATTTAATATGGAACAACTTACTGAAAATATTTTTTTTTACGACTGTTATCCTACAGTTGGTATGATAGTAACTGACGATGGAGTCATTGCCATTGATGGCCCAATGAGACCATCAGAAGCCATAGAATGGCGCGAATTCATTCAAACCAAAGGACCACTTCGTTATCTAGTAAATATGGAACATCATCAAGATCACATAGCTGCAAATTGGTATTTACAGCCTGAAAAAATTATTTGTAGTGAAGTAACCTATGCAGATTTTTGGACATCCATAGCAAATGCGAACGAGGGAATAGAAAGGATGCTTAAGTACGACCCTGATGCTGAACCACTGACAAAAGGATATGAACTAAGACCACCAGATATTACTTACAAAGAAAGAATGACTATTCGTATGGGAGGAAAAACCATACATCTCATGAATCTCCCTGGTCATACTAGAGGGCAAACGATTGTTCATGTGCCTGAAGATAGAGTTGTATTTGTGGCAGACAATCTAACCCCTGCATATAATGTTGCCTTCCATTCTGCAGATGTTTGGGGCTGGTTCCGTTCTCTAGGAATCCTCGAAGCTCTCGACGTAGATTGGTACATTCCAGGACATGGAAAACCTTGCAAGAAAGATGAATTCCCCGAACAAAGAGATAAAATGCATGACCTAATTAACAAAGTTAGAAATGCGAAAGAAAGCGGGTTAAGTAAGGAAGAGGTTCAAGAAAAAGTTTTTGAATTCTACGAAAATGAACATGAAAGCAATTCTCATTTGGGAGAGAGATTAATCATGTTAAGAAAGGGTGGGCTTGCTAACATCTTTGATTATCTAGAAATGCATCCTTCAGGAGACATTAATAACAGAAGAGACCCAGTTTGGGAAAATATATAGTACTAAATACTTTCTTTAATCATTTCAAGGAGTTTTCTTGATGAAGCTAAAAGACAAAAAAGTTTTCATTACCGGTGCCTCTACAGGAATCGGTGCAGCCATTGCAGTTCGCCTTTCAAAAGATGGGGCGAATCTATATTTAGCAGGCGGAAAAAATCAAGCATCGTTAAACGAAACTATCGAAACTTGCAAAAAAAATGGAGTAAACGCCTCAGGGGAATGCGTAGATTTGTCTGATCTTGATACAGTTCCACCTTTATTGAGTAATGCGGAACAGTTTTTGAGTGGTCTAGACATATTGATTAACTGTGCAGGATTACGATCTTTCAGTGCAGTAGGGGATTTCACAAAAGATGAAATTGAAAAACTCTTCAAAATCAATTCCATGAGTGCTTTTTACCTTTCTAGTCTTTCTGCAAAAATAATGCTCAAACAAGGAAGTGGTCAGATTTTAAACATCGGCTCTACTGCTGGTGAAGCCGGAGTTGCAAATTTTACTCTATACTGCTCTACCAAAGGCGCAATGCATCTTATGACAAAAGGAATGGCTGTAGAATTAGGCCCTCAGGGAATTAGAGTTAATGCACTTGCACCTGGCACTATTCTTAGTGAAACAGTTGGAAGTGTAGTTGAAAAAGACAAAGAAAAAGAAAAAAAACTTATGGCAACGATTCCTTCCGGAAGATTTGGAACAGTTGAGGAGGTAGCCGACTGCGCTGCTTTTATTGTTTCAGACGAAGCAGATTATATGAACGGAGCAATCATTTTACTTGATGGAGGAAGATTAAGCGTTTAAAGTTAGAAACATTCTGGCAAGGATCTAAATCCTCCTTTATTTAAAATTACGTCTATGAGCTTAAATTGACAATTTCAAGCTTCTTTTTTCTTTATTCCATAATGAGAATCTATATATGATTTTTTATTTACACAGCCTGAAAAAGCAAAAACAAAAAAAATCACTACAACTATAATTCTCATGATGCCCCTAAAAAACTAATATATTTCTCTTCGCTCTCGCAAAAAACTAATAACACATAGAACAATATAACAACTCATATCTCTTTAATTCTTCAATAAATTAAAAAACTATAAAATCAATAAACAAAAAACAATTCTGCAAAACGGAGAGACAACTTTAAATAAAACAACGATTTTCAAACATTTACTAAAAGACTATAATATTAAAATTATAAATCAAAGATACTAAAAGAAGGAGCTTTTTTTGAGCAATAAAAAAACATCGCCTGATTTCTTTTTAAGACCAACTAAATTAGAGGATATAGAGCCGTACACTCTTTTCCTATCCAATCCTAAAGTTACGGTTTGGCTTGATGATTTTTTTCAAAAACCTATTACACGCGTTCAAGTGGAAGGACTTTTTCATCAAGACTCTTGGTGTAGGTGGGCCATAGAATGTGAAAACAAATTCGTAGGACTAACTGCTCTTACTGACCCAGACTTGAGCAGAGGAATAGCTCGATTTTTTATTGTTATTGGAGAAACAAGTCTGTGGGGAAAGAATTTAGGCACTAACATACTACAAGAAGTTCTTAAATTAGGATTTGACAGTATGGGACTGAGAAAAATAAATTCTGACTATTTACAACCAAATATAGCTTCTGAAAAAATACATGAACAAAACGGATTCCAAATTGAAGGAACTCTAAGAAAGGACTGCTGGCGAGAAGGAAAATGGGTAGACAGAAAATTACTTTCTATACTAAAAGAAGAGTATGACAATTCTTAAAATAATATTTTTCATTAATTGCAAAATCGGGAGGAACCCAATTGAAAAAATCAAATAAAATAAAATTTATTGCAGTTTTATTTTTTATCGCCCTTTTTTGTACATCTATTCCATTTTCTGAAGCTTTTCTGAGCGTTTTCAAAGGAAAAGAAAAAAAGGAACAAAAAGAAGTCGAAGAAATTTCGTCTGAAGATGCTACTGAGTTTTTTACAAAGAAAAAATATCTTAAAGCCAAAGAGGCATTTGTGAAATTAGTCGAGAAAGACCCTGATGACCTAGACAACAAAGGAATGTTGGCCTGGTGCGAATTCATGCTAGACAATCATGTTGCTGCGCAAAGAATTTTTCGAAATATTGCGAAAAAAGATAATGGAAATTTCGACGGCCAATTGGGAATGGCATGGACACACATCAAGCTAGGAAACTACAAAAAGGCAAAACCATATCTGCAAACTGCAAAAGATGCTGCAGAAAACTGGCAAGCTTACATGGTCTTGGATGCTGAAGGATGGCTTACTGCAAAGCTAGGAAAATTAAAAGAAGCCAGAGAAATGTTTGGAAACGAAGATGGAGTTCTTGAGGATTGGCAGGAAGAAAATATGCCTGCGGATGGAAGAGTTGGTCTAGCTTGGACATTCATGAAAGAGAAAAATTATACAAAAGCGGCCGAAGAATTCAAAGAAGGATTAGATCGGGACGAAAAATGTTTCTTCTGTCACGACGGATTAGCTCGAATAGCATTGCAGTCAAAAAATTACGAAGAGGCTCTCAAACAAACCGTCAAGGGTCTGAAAATAGTTCACTTTAACAATGGACTGCTCTCTCTCCTAGACACAATCTTTTTAAGAATTAAAGACACAGACAAAAAAATTGAAGTATTAAAAGAGTTAATAAAAACTCATTCTGACGATCCAAAATATTTATATGTAAGTCGATTAGCCTATGTGCAAATGGCTGCAGGAAAAACGAAAGAAGCAGAAGATATTTTTCAACTTATCTTAAAGAAGGATTCAGGGAATTATTTATCCAGAGTTGGACTTTCAAGGATACAGTATCAAAAGAAAAAGATTGTTGAAGATGCGTGGAAAGAATATTCAAAAGGCGAATTCGAGGAAGCCTTAAAAAAATTCAACAAAAAAAGAGATGAAGCAAAGAAAAAAGGAAACCCTGCTGCTGAAGACGGACGTGGGTGGACATTGCTTGCTCTAGAAAAACCAAAAAAAGCATATGATGCATTCCAGAATGCCCTTAAGATAGACAAAAGATTTTTCTTCTCTTATAGCGGCCTCATTGCATCACAACGCTTATCTTTCCCAACTTATAATGCTGCATGGAGGCTTACAAACTATGGAAAGTTTAAAGATGCAACAGAAACTTTCCAAAAAGCCAGAAAGGAAATTCCTGCAAAATACCATTGGCTTATCGATGAAGGTCTTGGCTGGATACACTATTATCAAAAGGACTACTCTGCAGCAGAGAAGTCTTTCAACCAATCGATCGCAAAAGAGAAAGATGCATTCCTTTCACGCAAAGGATTAGCTTATGTAGCACTAGAAAATAACGATTTTGAGAAAGCAGAAAAAGAACTTATGACCTCTCTCGGAAGCAATCCCTCTCAAGTTATTTCTACCTATATTTTACCAGCACAAAAATTTCTAAGAGCTAAGCAGTTTTTAAAAGCAAAAGAACTACTGTCATTGGGAGAACGAACCTATAAATTTTCTGCCGACATTCAATTTCTTCTTGCAAGAGCGTTCAAGGGATTAAAAGACCCTGCAACTGCATCACAAAAAGCTTTAAAAGCAGTTAAATTTGCACCAGCATATATCCATCCAAAATTCAACGAATTAGAACTAGATCCAGAAACATTAAAAGATGCATACAAACATATGGGATGGGGACTATATTATGCAGGGAAAAGCCAAGATGCACTCAAACGTTTCGATGAATACTTCTCTGCTGGTGGTGAAGATACTTCTGCAAAACTAGGAAAAGCCTGGGTACTTTCTGCCTTGAAAAAAACAGATGATGCAATCGAATTATTTGAAGAAGCATTAGGTGATGGAGAAAAAAAGAATATTTCTGCTTTACTGGGGATTGGTTGGGCAAAACTAAAATCTGATGATGTTGAAGAAGCGGAAAAGACTTTCCGAACGGTTTTGAAAAGAATTCCTGGTCACTACTCTGCCAGCGCTGGGTTAGCTCGAATACAATATCGAAAAACACGTATTGTAAAAGATGGATGGGCCGAGTACTCAAAAAAGAATTATAAAAATGCACTTAAGAAATTTGAAGCCAAAAGAGAAGATGCAGAAGACGACAATAATCCAGCTGCAGAAGATGGCAAAGGATGGACACTTCTTGCTTTAGACAAACCAAAGAAAGCTATCAAAGCATTCAGAGCCGCATTGAAAATTGACAAACAATTCTTCTATTCCAGAAGTGGATTGATAGCTGCACAAAGGAAATCTCTAGTCAGTTACAGTCAAGCTTGGGGTTTGCTTAATATCGGAAGATTCAAAGAAGCCTCTAAATTATTTCAAAAAGCTAGAAAAGAAACCTCGCCCCAATTACAATGGCTAGTAGACGATGGTCTTGCTTGGCTCGCCTACTACAAAAAAGATTACGAAACAGCAGAAACAATTTTCTCAAAAATTCTCGAGAAAAAACCTGAGGCTTATCTTTCGCAGAAAGGATTAGGTTTTGTCGCTCTTCAAAAAGAGGATTTCGATAACGCACTCAAACATCTAACAGCATCACTTGAGAAAAATCCCTACCAACCAATCAGTTCTTTTACAATACCTGCGGTTAAATTTCTAAAGAAAAAAAAATATATAAAAATCAAAGAATTGCTTACTCTCGGAGAAAGAACCTATCCACGCTCTGCAGATATTCAATTCTTATTAGCAAAGGCATATAAAGGACTGGGCAATGAAAAGAAAGCTACCCAAAAAGGATACATAGCAGCAATTCTTGCCCCTGCGTACAT
>CAZLCI010000042.1:0-18799 GCA_964558115.1 uncultured Nitrospinaceae bacterium
AATCATACTTTATCAAAGCAGAGAGTTACAAGTTCGACAAATATTTAAAAAATCATTATGATTTTGGTCACGCTCGTAAAATTAAAAATTTTAACGTTCTGTAGGGTAAAGATAAATATTTTGATAAAAAACTATAGAATGGAGAAGAAGACAGATAATGAGTTTTGAAATAATTGTACAGATTATGAAAGAGAGTGAAACCAAATAAATGAAAAAACAAAATGAGAAATACTATCAATTCTCGCCAGCTGCACGAAAATTTAATCAAGCTAATGGCCATTCTGCTAGTCAAAAAGAAGTGCAAGATGAAATTGATAGTACGAAAAAAAAAGATAAAACACATTCTTGTATGACTAAAAAGGAGTCAGAGGAGTATTGGAGTAAATTTACCAAAAATGAAAAAGCGGTTATCGATTTCATTGACAGAGTGATTGTAAATAAAGAATTTGAGGAATAAAAATCTATGAGCGACAAATCTTTTAAGCTTCAAGAAGCGACGATAGAACAGCTACATAACGCGATCCGAAATGGAGAAGTAACCTGCAAGCAGGTTGTGGAAAGATATATAGAGAGAGCACGCAAGTATAACGGGGTTTCAAGTATGCTTGTGACCGAAGATGGCGAAAGTGTAGAGGAAGTTCCAGGAGTCGAAAGAGCGCAGTCAGAACTATCGTTTCCGACTGATACGGTGAAAGCTTCAGTTATTTTGCCTGACCTAGATAAGTATGAAGGTCCACCAATTGAATACGGAAGAATGGAAGCTACTTCTTCTGATCCAGAAGTTTTTCAGCAGTTTGGGATGATTACGGGAATTCCTGATGCAGGGCAGGTAAATGCACTTGCAACGTTAAATATCAGGGGAGAGCGTTCTGCGACCTGTAAAGGAGAGTTCGATAAGCATCCATCAGAAGGTCCATTGCCTCCGGGTGCTCCTCCTGCTTGTGAGATGTTTAGACAGTATCCCGATGCGCTGGAACGAGCTCAAGAGTTAGATGAAGAATACGGAACTAATCCGGACTTTGAAAAGATGCCTATGTACGGAGTTGTATTTTCCTTCAAAGATCCTTTTGATACTAAAGATATGCGTTCTACGGGCGGGGGAGATGCCGCGTACGATATGGATTTTCCTGCGAGGGATCATATTCTCGTCGATCAACTTCGAAAGAAAGGCGCGATTATCTATGCTAAATCGGTGAGTACAGAATATAACGGTCGTGCCGATAATCCTGGCGGGAAAAACCATCCCGATAAGATTTTACCTTCTGTTCTTGGTTATCAAAGAACAACGTGGGGCGGAAATCCTTCTAATTCTTACGATACTACAAGAGCTGCTTCTTTAGGGTCTAGTTCTGGTTCTGCAGTGTCTGTCAGTACCAATCTCGTGATGGCTAGTTTAGGTGAAGAAACCAGAGCCTCTTGTAGAGGGCCTTCTAATCATAATTCGGTATCTTTGATTCTTCCACATAAAGCTATGATTGGGTTTGATGGAGGGGCTATTGGTGCAGATATTTACTGTGATAGAAGCGGAATTATGTGCAGAACGATTGTAGACTGCGCGAAAGTACTGGATTCTCTTAAAGATGAGGAAAACGGTTACTATGATCCCAGAGATCCTTTTACTACCATACCTCGCTCATCGGTACTTGATACATCTTATGTGGAACATGTTGGGCAGTCAGGAGCAAAGGGTTCTTTAGAGGGAACAAGGATTGGAGTCATAAGAGAATCTTTTGTGTATGACCCTGTCTCGATTAGTGAAGAACCTATTGTAACTGCTGCAAATAAAGAATTGAAGGAAGTGTTGCATTCGCACTTAGGAGCAACCTTGGTGGAATCAGTGGATCCTCTTTGGCAGCAAGATCCTGAATTGGAAACAATGGAAACCGATTATAGAAAAGCACTTTGCAAGTTGGTTCCTGTTTTCATGCCAGACATTCTATTTAGGCTCGATGCTAAAGGTGAGCCTCTGTATAAAGAGTTTGCTGATTCGATTGTTCCTACGGAATTTGCGCCAGGGATAGTGTTTGGGTCTGGAACAATGAAGCCGATAGATTATTTTGTCGAGCTGGCAGAGGGAAGAATTGAAGCTCCTTCTAATTTTGATATTGCCACTATACAGCAACAAGAACTTGCAATGTCTTTCCGTTTCCATATTCCTCAGTATCTAACGAGGCGTGCCCAAGATTGGCAAGACAAAGGTTTTACAGAAACTCTTTCTGATTTTCCTGCATTAAATGCACGTTCAAAATTTTGGGGAGATGATCATAGAGCGTCCTTTAAAAACTGGGAAGAAGTTGTAGATCCCAGAAATCCTCATGGAAATAGGCAAGGAGTGAATGAGCGTATCATGTTGAGGGAACTTCTTCGTAGAGTAGATATGATGGTTCTTATAGAAAATAAATTGGATGTTCTAGTTAGATTGCATACCCCATTTCCTCCTGCAATTATTGGAGGGGCGAGTCAGCCAGGGCATTGGCAAAATATTAGGCTAGAAACCCGCTTTGGTCCTAATGCTGGTTTAACTGAGGTTTTAGTTCCTGCTGGTTATGTAACTACGGCGTATGATCCTGTCTTTGTATTAAGCGAAGACAGAAAACGTTATGAGGCTGCGTATTCTGGAGTATCAACAAAAATTCCAGAGCCTGGACTTCCGTTTTCTCTAGTCTTTAGGGCAGAGCCTGGAAGGGAAGATTTGATCTTGAAGGTTGCTTCTTCTTATCAAGCTGCTTCAAACAGAAGAGTTTCGCCTCCGAGTTTTCCATAAAAATAAAACTACCTTGCATAACAATGATTTATGCAAGGTAGTTAATCTAAAATTACTTAACAATCAACTTTAACTATTTAGTTTGAGTCCTAATTTCTTAGCTACTTCTTCTGCATCTGTAGCTCTATTATAGTCTTGTGCTAAGTCACCGTCACCAACCGGGCTTTTAACCGCAAAAAAAGTTGCAGGACCATCTATTGCACATACGCCGTGTCTAGTATTCCTAGGAATATGAACTAAATCTCCTTCTTCTATAATAGTTTCTTCATCTCCTAATACTTTTCTGAACTTCCCTTTAAGAACGAGAACAAATTGTTCTTCGTTTGGATGGAAGTGTGGTGGTGGACCTTCTCCCTCTTGATAGGTAACAAATCCTACTTTGAGAAGTTCTCCTGCTACAGATTTTAATTCGAGACCTTCAACTTTATCGGAAGTTTGTACTTCCATTTCTGATTCTTTATAAATAGGCATTTTATTCTTCCTTTAGATTTTTATTTTGGGTCCAAATTTTGGATTCCTAGTTTTTCAATAACCTGATCTGCATCTAAGGCTTTATTATAGTCTTGGGACATATCTCCATTTCCAACAGGACTTTTTGCCGCAAAAAATGTCGCAGGACCGTCAATAGCACATACGCCGTGTCTTGTATTTCTTGGAATATGTATTAGATCACCTTTTTCTACAATAGTTTCCTCATCGCCTAAAACTTTTCTCATTTTTCCTTCTAGTACCAGTACAAACTGTTCTTCATTTGGATGAAAGTGGGGAGGAGGTCCTTCCCCTTCTAAATACGTTACAATCCCTACTTTTATAAGTTCACCTGCTACAGACTTACCTGTTGCAGGACCAACTTTAGATTTTTTTGCTTCCATTTCAGAGATTTTGTAAATCGGCATTTTTCTGTCCTCCTGTCTAGAAAATAGATTCATTGTTCAATGAAAAATACTATGAATTTAATTTGATAGTTTGTCCAGTCCTAGACGATTCCTCAATCGCAATCGTCACTTCAAGTGTCTGCCTTCCTTCCTTTGCAGTCGTATGGTTGCATTGTTTTCCTGTAGAAAGATGATCTAACCAACTTCTAGTTTCATTTGAAATTGGTCCCCAGTAATCTCCCATCGCCCAGTCTCCAGAAGAGTTTGTTTGCATAAACAGCATATTTGCATCATGTCCAGGTACGTAAGCGTGAGGGACTCCTTTGTCTGTGAATAAAACGCTGTCTTTATTGTCTGTATCCAAAAGTATAACACCGTCTTGTCCTATTACCTCAAATCTTGCACTTTGTCCGTAGGTTGGATATTTCGCGGGCAAAACACAAGAAATACCTAAGTTGACTACCGTTCCGTCATTAAAAGTAATGATGGTCCATGTGACATCTTCTTTATCAAATCCCATTTCTTTAAAAACTCTGGAGTTTCCTCTTGCAAAAACCTCTACGGGATATAAGTCTTTTAAAAACCAGCAAGCCATATCTACGTAATAAGTTAAAACATCGTTAACTGGTGAGGCATGTGGTGAGCGTTGTAAAGGTTGGACGATCTGTGCTCTAGTGCTATAAACTCTGGATTGTATTCCGATGATTTTGCCTAATCTTCCTTGTTCTACTTGTTCCCTGGCAAGCATCCATCTTCTGTCGTGTCTTCTTGAATATCCAATTCTAAGGTCTGTTCCTTTTTCCTCGAGTTTTTCTATAATTTGGTCTGCCTCTTCTAAAGAAAGGGTAAGTGGTTTTTCGACAAAAACAGGTTTTCCTAGTTCGATCGCTTGTAAAATCGATTCTGTATGGTCATGTTCCGGAGTAGATACAAAAACGGCATCTACTTCTGGATTAGAAATAATTTCGTTGTTATCATTCGATGAATAGTCTGCAGCAACATTCTCTGCTAAATTCTCTGCTTGTTGAGGGTCTTTGTCAGAAAGTGCTAGATATCGGACAGAAGGGTGGCTAGATGCGAGACTTGCTCGCAAACTTCCTATTCTGCCACAGCCTATTACTCCAATTCCGATTTGTTTTTTTTTCATGCTGTGTCCCTCTTAATGTTATTGGAAGTCTGTATCCCATAGATTTTTTATTTTTTCCCTAGTCTCTCCATTTATTTTAGGACTTCCAGAGCAATTTGTAATTTCATCAATTTGATGTTCTTTAGAGAATCCAACAAGCACGGATGAGATAGCCTCATTGTCTAAAATAAATCGAATAGAAGTTTCGGATATACTTTCATCGATTTCTCTAAGAATAGATTTTATTTTTTCTGCTCTTTGAACATCCATTTTGTATTCGGATCCTATAGAAAGCAAGGGAAGTTCTCCTTCAAGAAAGTTTGTGTCGTCAGTTAGAGCCCCTAAGGCAAGCGCTCTTATGGCAAAGATTCCCATCCCTATTTTTCTACATTTTTGTATTAGTAAGTTATAATTTAGAGCACTAAATTTTTCATTAACAGAATGACCTGCACTAGGATTTAATAAATTGTAATATATTTGAATAGTCTGAAATTCGTTAGTGTTTATGATTTCATTTAAAATTTTAGGTTCTCCTAAGCCAGTAATTCCAAAATATCTTACTTTGTTATTTTTTCGCAGTTCTTTGAAAGCCTTCAAAATACCTTGTTCTTTGAAAATATCGTGAGGAGATATAGAGAGTGGAACAGGCCATTTTCTATCCTTAGAGATAAAGTTATGAATTTGTATGATATCTATATAACTTCTCTTTAGCCTATCTAAACTTCTTTCTACAGATTCTATTGTTTCGCTGTACGCTTTTTCTAATTGTTCGGGAAGAAGTCTTATTTTTGTTCCTATTATAATATCGGAAGAAAGTTCATTTAGAATTCGTCCAAGATTTTCTTCTGATTTTCCATTTCCATATGCGGCAGCTGTATCAAAAAAAGTGATTCCATTTTGTATAGCTTTTCCTATTGCAGAATTCTGTTCCTGTAAATCTTCTTCTACCATCAATTTGCTAATACCACCCGTACCAAAGCCAACTTCAGAAATAGTGATGTCGGTTTTTCCGAGTTTTCTGTATTTCAAATTATTCTCCAGAAATGATGGTTTGAATTTGCTGCAAAAGATATCTCTTTACAAATCGACTTTGAAAACGCAAAAGAGTAGAATAATTGTGTGTCTTGTACTCTATATAGATGCTGCAGTTTAGTCTATCCGTCACTCATGTTCTGCTGAAAAATCGGAGAGTTTTTTTGATCCTATCCATAGATCCAGCTTTTATGGCTCTTTCTGCATCTGTTTTTTACTCAATTACCTTAATATTTTTTCGAAGGGGTCTTGAATATGGTTCTCCTTTTGTAGCCATACTTTTTATCAATACGTTTGTTTGTGTAACTGGCTTCGTCTTCTCATTGCAGACAGAAACGATTCCAGAGATTTCAATGCATGCACTTTTTTGGTTTGTCGTAACTGGGATTGTGGGTTTTGGAATCGGACATCTTATCGCACTTATAGGGATTCAAAAGATTGGAGTTAACAGGAGTGCACCTATCACCTCAGTTACTCCCATTTGGAGTGTTTTGTTTGCTGTTTTCTTTTTAAATGAAAAGCCAAATTTTTATGTTTGTTTGGGAACATTTTTAATCGCTGCAGGAGTGTGGACTCTTTCTGTAAAAAAGAAGCAAGAGGAAGTTTCTAATGAAGATTTAAAGAGCGGTTTAATTTATTCATTAACAGCTTCCATCCTTTTTTCAATCATGCCGGTTTTTTTGAAATATGCGTATTCATATCAGCCCACTCCATTTTTTGGAATGTCCGTTGCATTTGGTACTGGAGCAATTGCCGTTTATCTAACTAGGCCGATTCTTCCTAAAGATTCTATTCGCAAAACAGAAAAGTTGGGATTTCAACTTTTTGCTATTGCAGCATTTTTTAATATTTTTGCTTCAATTTTTATGTGGCATTCAATGCATAAAGGCGATATTTCCGTTATTATTCCTGTGAGTAGATTGAACACACTATGGGTTTTAATTTTAAGCTTTTTCTTTTTAAAAAAAGTAGAAACTTTAACTCTTCGTGTCGTACTTGGTGCATTGATAGTTTTGGTAGGTGGCATGCTAGTAATTATTTTTAGGTTTTAAGATTCTTTCAATTTAGGTTATAGGTATTAAATTATGTTTGTCCCTCTTTATGATTTCAAAAGACATGTTGGGATTCTTGAAGAAGAGATTGTCTCGTCGATACATTCCGTTATGGAAAGACAGGACTTTATTATGGGACGAGAGGTTAAAGAACTTGAGAAAGAAATTGCCGAGTATACCGGAAGTTCTTTTGCTTTTGGTGTTTCTTCTGGAACGGATGCACTTCTTCTCTCTTTGATGAGTTTAGGAATTAATCCTGGAGATGAAGTTATAACAACTCCATTTAGTTTTTTCTCTACAGCAAGTGTTATCGCTCGGTTAGGTGCAAGACCAGTTTTTGTAGATGTAGAAAGGGAAAGTTTGAATCTAGATTCTTCTAATATTTCTGCAGTAATGAATGAAAAAACGAAGGCAGTCATTCCAGTTCATATCTATGGACGAATGGCAAAATTAGATTCTTTGATTAAGTTAAAATCGGATTTTGATTTTTCAATTGTAGAGGATGTGGCCCAGGCCTTGGGTGCAAAGGATAGTATGGGAATGGCAGGGTCTGTTGGAGATATTGGCTGTTTTTCATTTTATCCTACTAAAAATTTAGGTGCATTTGGGGATGCTGGAATGATAACTACCTCAAATGATGAATTGGCAAAACGAATAACGTCACTTCGTATTCACGGTTCTTTCGACGGTAAGATATACGAGTCGGTAGGAGGTAATTTTCGTTTAGATACTATACAAGCTGCTGTTTTGTTGGTGAAACTAAAAAAAATAGAAGATTGGAATAAAGAAAGATTAAAGATGGCAAAAAACTATAATGAATTTATAAAACAACTAGGGATGCAGGAATTTGTTCGTACTCCTGATTTTTTAGAAGATGGGCATGTTTTTCACCAATACGTCCTCAGAGTAGGGTATAGAGAAGAATTAAGAAATTATTTACAATCTAAAAATATTAGCACTGGAATTTATTATACAGAACCTTTGCATCTTCAGCCCTGTTTCGAATATCTGGGTTACAAAATTGGTGATTTCCCAGAGTGTGAACTTGCATGTAGCGAAGTTCTGTCATTGCCTATTTTTCCTGGTTTGAAAGTCGAAGAGCAATCTTTTGTAGTAGAAAACATAGAAGAATTTTATAAAAATAAAAAATAATTTTCGTTTGCAAACTGTTTTTTGTTATTCTTGGATATAAATCTTTTTTTTAGGAGTTTAATAGTTGGATTGGTATGTAATTTTAGGAAAGAGTAGTTCTATTCTCTTATCCTATATATTAAATATAATAGGCGCATTAGTTATCCTGATTTTAGGGAAGATTTTTGCTAATTGGTTTACACGATTAGTGAATAGGGGTATGGAACGTGTTCCTGGTTTAGATACTACATTGAAACCTTTAATACTCAATATTATACGTTATTCTATATATGTTTTTGTAGTTGCTGCTGTCCTCGCGCAGTTTGGAGTTCAGACAGCGAGTATAATCACAGTTCTTGGTGCTGCTGGTTTAGCTATAGGGCTTGCGCTTCAAGGGACACTTTCAAATATTGCTTCTGGTGTAATGTTGATTTTATTGTCCCCACTGAAGGTAGGTGAATATATTGACGCTGAAGGTGTTGCAGGCACAGTAGTAGAGATAGGACTTTTTTCAACAAACTTAAAGACGTTTGATGGTATTTATGTTTCAGTTCCAAATTCTACTCTTTGGAGTAGTACAATCAGGAATTATTCTCGTTTTCCAACTAGAAGAGTTGATTCTGTAGTAGGTATTAGTTATGAAGATGATATTGATAAAGCGATTGAAGTACTGTTAGAAGTTTTGAAATTAGAATCAAGAGTTCTTGAGAATCCCTCTCCCAAGGTTCTTGTAGATGAACTTGCTGACAGTTCTGTAAATCTTAAAATGCGGTGTTGGGTTGCAAGTAAAGATTTCTGGGATGTTTCTTTTGATTTGAGAAGAGAGTCAAAACTGAAATTAGAGTCCAGTGGTTTTACAATACCATTTCCACAAAGAGATGTTCATTTATATTCTGAAAAGAATTCTACCGATTGAGATTAAAGTTTTCTATTTGAAAGAACGGATTAATAAAGTAAGAAATGCAAAAAGTAAAACAAAAACTCCTAACCAAAGTAGTTTTCCTTCACTACCAAGATAATTGTACCAGTCTTCCTTCTCTTGTTCTGTCATTGATTTTTCGTTAGAAGATGGATTTGCCGGAATATCTTCTTTTTCTGAATTTTTCTTGTTCTTCATCCTAGTTCTTGCGGTCCAATTGAGGAGAGCAAAATAAAGCAGGAATATTAAAAGGAAAGATACGGCGGTAAGTCTTGCTGCAACATGAGTTCCAAAAATCCAACTACCAGCTGCAAGACCTATTAGACCAATTAGAAAAAAAGGGGCACAACCTGTAAGCATTTCATCTCCTATCTACATCTAACTGAATGAACTACTCAGAATTTGTTTTCGACTCGATTAATCAGTCGCATAATGTTTTCTTTATGCCTAAAAAAGATAAGAAAGGCAATGATTATTGATAGGAAAGTTAAATTTAAAGAATAGTTGAAAATAACTGAAGAAATAGGGAAGGCAATAACTGCTATGAGAGAACTTATAGAAACAATTCTTGTAGTGACTGCAATGAGAACAAAAATTCCTAATGAGAGTAAAGAAAGATAAGGAGCTAGTACAAAGAAAACTCCTAAGGCAGTTGCAACTCCTTTCCCGCCTTTAAATTTTACAAAGGGTGAGAAAATATGGCCAAGTATTGCAGCTAATCCACAGAGTAGTTCTAGAGTTAGGAAGAAATTATACTGGTTTTGAATTTGATTTGCTAATAAAACTACAATGCTACCTTTTACTATATCAGCGATTAAAGTTAGAACAGCAATACTTTTGTTTCCAGAAGATCGTAGAACATTTGTAGCACCTATATTGCCGCTTCCTACTTCCCTGGGATCTTTCTTTCCGAATAAACGAGAAAACACAATTCCAAAAGGAATAGATCCTACAATAAAAGCAAATACAGAACAGGAAATTGTAAGAATCATTGGAAAATTTCCTTAGCTGCTTTTCTAAAGTACTCAATCCCAGAAACTACGGCTAAAATCATAGCTAAGATTAATAAATATTTAGCTATAATAGGGAATAAGTTTAAAATAAGCATCGTAATCGAAATTACTTCTAAGCACATTTTCCACTTGCCCATAGTTTGGGCTGGCATAATTGTTCCTTCGTTAATCGCAAATGCTCTGAGAACAGTAACGAGGAATTCTCTTCCAATAATAATGCCGGCAAGCCATGAGTCAACTCTTCCAAGAGAGACTAGAGGAAGTAATGCCGATATAATTAGCAATTTGTCTGCAATTGGATCTAAAATTGCACCTAAAGATGTTGTTTGATTTCTTGATCTTGCGAGGTGACCATCAAGCCAATCAGTAAATGTTGCTAAGATAAAGAAAAAAGCTGCAAATTGATTAGAATTTCTAGAGCCTTCAATCAAAAACAATACGACTAAAGGAATCAAGAGTATTCTAGAACAAGTTAACGTGTTTGATAAATTCAAAAGCTATCCTGATTTAGTTATTTGAAAAAATGTTAGATATCTTTTTTTATTTGAAGATTTTTAAAAAGTTAAATCCTTTTTTGTCTTCTTCATTTTTCTTGTCTTTTTCTTTCTTAGGTTCTTTTTTGAAAAAATTGAAAAAATCAAAATTATTTTTACTCTTTTCTTTTGTTAAGGATTTATTTTCTTTAATTATTTTTGACTTCTTTATCTTCTTTCTAATTTGTGGTGAACTTTTGAAAAAATCAAAGAATCCGAATCTTTTACCTTCGTTATTAATTTGAATATTTTTAAATTCTACAGAAGTCTTTTTCATGGAATTTAAAATTTCAATTGTCTCTTTTCTTTGTTCGGTTTGAGGAAATTCTTTTAACAATTGCATAAATGACTGCCAGGCTTTTTCGTAACTTTGTTCTTTATAATATGCATTTCCAAGATAAAAATAAGATTTTTCTTTAATCTTTAGCGATTCTGGATATTTAAGAATAATCTTTTTGAACCTAGGTATACAGGAAACATTATGACCTTTTTTGAAATAGAAGAAAGCGATTGCAAAATCGTGTTTAGATAAAAATTCATTTATTTCTTTTATTTTTTGAAGAGCTTTTTTTCTGTATTTGCTTTTTGGAAATCTTTGTAATAATTGTTTGAAGTTTTTTAGTGCATTATGCGTATTTTCTTGGTCTTGGTCATGGTAGTTAGTTACATTATAGTATGACATTGCAAGAAGATAATACGCTCTGTCAGTAAGTTTGCTAATAGGATAAAGTTGGACAAATTCTGTAAATTGGACTTGCGCTTCTAAAAACTCTTCATCTCGATAATATACTTCTGCAAGATTAAAGAGAGCTTTTCTTCTGTGTTTGCTATTAGGATATTTTTTTAAGAGCAATTGAAAAGCTTTTTTAGCGTTTTCATATCTCTCAGAATCAAGGTCAACTTGACCTATTGTCAATAATCTCCCTGGGGGTGCACCTTCTTTTGGTTTGGAAAAACAACCTTGTATTGAAATAATTAAAATAAAAAAGAAGATAGTTGAACTAATATTTTTTAATTTTATTTTCATTTATCAAACTTTCAAGCAATTAAATTATTTAACTAGATTATGATTATATTTAGATTTAATCACTTTGTAATCAATCCAATTTAGAAAAGACTATTTCCTAATTATAATTATATCCCCAGGATAAATAATACCTGAAGAGAGCTTTTTATTTATTTGAATGAGTGTTTTAACTTTTATTCTGTATTTTTTTGCAATACGAGATAAATTTTCTCCCTTTTTAACACGGTGTTTTTTTACTTTATTTTTTGGTTTGAATTGTTTCTTTTTGAATTTAGATTTGGTTAGTTTTGGAATCTTTTTGATTATCAAAATATCTCCTACAAAAATCAAGTTAGCGTGCGCTATATCGTTAGTTTTTAAAATATTATATGTAGTTGTTTTATATTTTTTAGCTATTCCTGAAATCGTTTCTCCACGCTTAACTAAGTGTGTAGTTTCTCTAGACTCTAAATATTTCTTATCAATTTTTCTTTTGGTTTTCTTGAGCTTTGGTAATTGAATATATTTTCCTACTTTTAAAAGTTTAGGAGCAACGTTTGGGTTGAATTCCATTAGTGTTGATATTGGAATTTTTAATCTTATTGCGATAGAACTAAAAGTATCTCCAGGTTGTATTCTATATTTGCCTGAATGAATATAAGTTCTTTTAGGAAGTTTACTAAGGCGTGAGATGAATATTCTCGCTTTCCATTTTGGAAGTTGAATAGTATGGCCACGTCCAGGAGGAGTCTGCCATCTTCTTAATTGAGGATTATATTTTCTGATATCTTTTATACTCATTTTCGATAATCTTGAAACTAGTCTTAAATTAATTCCTCTTGGTAAAATAACAGATTCAGTTTCAAGAGGTAGATGGTAGTTTAAGTTTACGAAGCCGAATACTTTTGGATACTTTGCTAAAATCAAACCTGCTATATATTTAGAGACATATTGTTTGGTCTCTTTTGGTACGTATCTAGTTCTAATTATTTCCCAGTATGTTGTTTTTCTTGTTTTTCTGAGTATTCTTTGTATCCTATTTTCTCCAGCATTATATGCAGCTAAAGCTAAATGCCAATCTTGGAATTGTTCATAGAGTTTTTTTAGATACTTTGCTGCCGCTTTTGTTGACTTTATAGGGTCACGTCTTTCGTCTAAATAGTAATTTATTCTCAGTCCAAATCTTCTTCCAGTAGCTGGCATAAATTGCCATGGGCCAACTGCGCCTGCTCTTGATCTCGCTCTTAGATTAAAGCCACTTTCAATAAGTACCAAATATGCTAAATCTTCAGGAATTTTGTTTTCTTTTAAAATTCTTTTGAAAAGAGGAATATATCTACCACTCCGTTCCATCCATAGTTTGAAACGATTTCTGAATTTTGGGGAAGTGAAGAAATAAATCCATCTGTCCACTCTAGAACTTCTATTTATTGGGACATCAAAGCGAAAGCCATTTTCAGTTAGGTTCTCGGGTAATTGAGTCTTAGGAGTTTCTTCTATACTTTTTTTTGGGATCGGTAAAATAATGTCATGAGGAGGACTATATTCTAAGTTTTGTTTTGTACTGATTCTTACAGGAGTTTTGATTTTTATTTTTTCTTTTTTCGTTATTTTTTTGATATCGGTTTGTTTAGGAAGAAGTGTTTGTATATTTGAAGCACAACTTGACAAGAAAAGAGTAAGTGTCGTCAAGAAAAAAAATATTCTTATCATTTTTGCTTATTCTCTTTCGATTCTAATTAATTTTTGAACTTATCCACGATGTTCACTTATTGAAATATTTTTGAAAAGGTTCAACTGATTTTCAGCTTGTTCAACCGGAATAGGGTAATCACCATTAAAACAGGCAATGCAGTAATCATCTTTATTTGGACTTACACACTTTAAAAGACCTTCGATAGAAAGATAGCTTAAAGAGTCTACTTCTAGAACGTCTCTTATTTGTTCGGGGCTTTTAGAGGAAGCTATTAATTCTTTTTTGCTAGGCATATCTATTCCAAAGAAACAAGGATTTGTAATTGGAGGAGAACTTATTTTCATGTGAACTTCTTTAGCCCCTGCATTGCGTATCATTTCAACTATCTTATTACTTGTAGTTCCCCTTACTATAGAGTCGTCAATAACTACAACTTTCTTTCCAGTTAAATAATTCTTTATAGGGTTCAATTTAATCTTAACCCCAAAATGTCTTATAGATTGTTGTGGTTCAATGAAAGTCCTTCCCACATAATGATTTCTAACTAAACCCATTTCTAAAGGAATTCCTGATTCATTTGAATATCCTAAAGCGGCAGCTAAACCGGAATCTGGAACAGGGACTACTAAATCTGCATCAATTTCACTTTCTTTTGCTAATTCAGCACCAAGCTGTTTTCTTATTGTGTATGCATTGTGCCCAAATAAAAAGCTATCTGGACGTGCGAAATATATGAATTCAAAGATACATTGTGTAATTTTGGTTTCAGGAAAGGGTTTGTAACTTTCTAATCCATTTTTTCCTATTACGACCATCTCTCCTGGTTCAACTTCTCTTACGAATTCAGCATCCATAAGATCCAATGCACAAGTTTCACTGCACATAACCCAAGCTATTTCTCCTTTTGAACCTGTCACTTTTCCTAAGACTAATGGACGAAAACCATTCGGATCTCTTATTCCGAATAATTTATCATGAGTCATAATAGTAAGTGCAAAAGCACCTTTCAGCATTCTTAATGCTTCTATAATAGCATTCTCTATTTCTTCTTCTTTTGATTTGGCTATTAAATGAAGTATAGCTTCGCTATCAGTGGTAGTTCTAAAAATAGAACCATTTTTTTCAAGGTCTTTTCTAAGTTCTATTCCATTTATTAGATTTCCATTATGCGCAAGTGAAATAGTTTGATTTGCAGTTACAACTGTTAATGGTTGCGCATTCTCTATGTTAGAGTGTCCCGCAGTAGAATATCTATTATGACCAATTGCAATGTGCCCTTGTAATCTTGAAAGTCTTTCTTTGTTGAAAATGTCGGAAACTAAACCCATTCCTACTTCAGAATGTACTTTCTTTCCATTAGACGTTGTTATTCCAGAACTTTCTTGTCCTCTATGCTGCAGTGCGTAGAGATTTAAATAAGCCATATTTGCTGCTTCGGGATGACCGTAAATGCCAGTTACCGCACATTCTTCACGAGGATGGTCGTCTATGATTTCTATCATTAAAAGAATCCTTTCAAAGAGTTTTCCCATACACTGGCTATTTTTTTAATCTCACAATCAATTATAGGAGAATTTCCATCTGAATAGATAGTATATTTTTCACCAACAATTCCTATTTCAGTTACAAGAACTTCATTCTCTTCAGCAATTTTATTTAGTTTAGCAACATTTTTTGGATTCAAAGAAACAATTATACGGGAACATGCTTCCCCAAAAAGAATCGAATCTATTCGTCCAGTACAATCTTTTGGGACCCTTACTATAGAGCCTAAAGAAGAAAAAGGAGAAGAGATAGAAGATTCTGCTAGGGCAACTGCAAGACCGCCTTCACCAAGATCATGAGAAGAATTAATTACTTTTTTTGTAACTGCTTCACGACAGGCTGTATTTACATTTTTTGCAGATGGTAAATCTGAAATAGGAGGAACTCCACCTTCCAATCCAGTCCTGATCCATGCCAACTCATGTGGAGTATTGTTAAGAAGCGGGGTTTCGTCTTTGGGACTAAGAAGAAAAATTTTGTCGCCTAGATTACGAAATCCCTGTGGTGCTGTAAGTAAATGGTTGTCTATTAATCCTACCATACCGATTACAGGAGTGGGATAAATATCATTTCCATGGGTTTCGTTGTAAAGACTTACATTACCACTGACTACGGGAATTTCTAATTCTTTACACGCTTTAGACATTCCATCTACTGCTTCTGAAAACTCTCTCATTATTTCTGGATTCTCTGGATTTCCAAAATTTAAACAATTTGTTAAAGCTATGGGTTCCGCACCTTTACATGAAAGATTTCTTGCTGATTCTATTATTGTGTACAGTGCTCCATTATAAGGGTTTAATTTGCAGTATCTGGCATTAGAATCTACAGTGAAAGCCAAAGCTTTTTTTGACCCTTTGATTCTAGTTACGGAAGCATCCTCCCCAGGGATAATAATAGTATTCGTTTGAACCATATGGTCATATTGTTCCCAAATCGGTTTCTTGTTGCCATGATTTGGATGGCTAAGTAGAGTAAGCAGTGATTTTTCTGCGCTGTAATTTTCATCTAATTTGTCAATAGGATCAGCTAGTTTCGGAATTTTCTTCTTCGATATTTTTCTATTATAAATTGGTGCTTCATCAGTAAGGAAATCGATAGGAAGATCGGTTACTTCTTGATTTTTAAATAGAATCTTTAGTCTTTTGTCATCTGTTACTTGTCCAATTATTTGGGTTTCTAGATCCCATTTTTTGAAAATGTCATGTACTGTTTTTTCCTTCCCTTTTTTTGCAACTAATAACATTCTTTCTTGACTCTCAGATAACATCATTTCATATGGATTCATTTGACTTTCTCTGCATGGAACCCCGTCAAGTTCTAGTAAAATGCCTGTGCCCGAACGACTAGCCATTTCTACGGAGGAAGAAGTAAGTCCGGCAGCGCCCATATCTTGAATTCCAATTATTGCGTCTGAGTTCATTAATTCTAAGCAAGCTTCAAGTAATAATTTCTCTTTAAATGGGTCCCCTACCTGTACAGTAGGTCGTTGTTCAGTAGTTGAATCTTCAAATCCTGAAGAAGCCATCGATGCCCCGTGGATACCATCTCTGCCAGTCTTGGCTCCTACATAAATTATAGGATTACCCAATCCTGATGCATTTCCTCTAAAAATTTTATCGCATGAAAGTAATCCTGCACACATAACATTAACTAGGATGTTTCCATTGTAAGAAGAGTGAAATTTTGTTTCCCCACCTATTGTTGGTACTCCAATACAGTTTCCATATGAGGATATACCAGAGACAACAGAACTAGATAGAAATTTCGTTTTTTCATGTTTTATGTCACCAAAGTGAAGACTATCTAAAAGAACTATAGGACGTGCACCCATAGTGAAAATATCTCTTAGGATGCCTCCAACTCCAGTAGCGGCACCTTGAAAAGGCTCTATGTAAGAGGGGTGATTGTGACTTTCCATTTTGAAGGCAACACCAATATTGTCTCCCAAATCAATTACCCCTGCATTTTCACCAGGACCTTGAAGAACACGATTACTTTTTGTAGGGAATTTTTTAAGATGAATCTTGCTGCTCTTGTAAGAACAGTGCTCATTCCACATAGCAGAGAAAATCCCTAGTTCAGTAAAGTTTGGGGTTCTGCCTAAATGATCTTTTATTTTTTTCCATTCATCTGAAGAAATTCCATGTTCAAGTGCTGTATCAAGTGTAATGTTTGGTTTATTGATTTCTATATTCATTTTATCGAATAGGAAAGGGCAGAAGTAAAAATTTTCAATCCATCCTTTCCTCCTAATATGGGTTCGCAGACTCTTTCTGGATGAGGCATTAAACCTAATACGTTGCCTTTTTTATTTGATATTCCTGCAATATTTTGCAAAGATCCGTTTGGATTTGAAGATTCGATGATCGAGCCTTCTGAGTCGCTGTACCTAAAAATAATTTGTTGATTATTTTCTAGTTCTTGTAGGATATCTTCTTTGCAGAAAAAATTTCCTTCGCCATGCGCAATTGGCATTTTGAGTACTTCTTTGGAATGTAATTTTTTAGTAAAAATAGATTGAGTGTTTTCACATCTTACCCATACATTTTTACATATGAATTTTAGAGAATTATTTCTAATAAGTGTTCCAGGTAACAAGTCTGACTCAGTTAGTATCTGGAAACCATTGCAAATTCCTATGACTGGTCTTCCCGCTGCAGCGTGTTTTTTGATACTTTTCATTATAGGAGAAGTTTTAGCTATAGCTCCTGCTCTGAGATAGTCTCCGTAGCTAAATCCACCAGGGATAATCGCAACTTCATTTTTTTGTAAAGAAGTATCTCTGTGCCAGATGTATCTAACGGGCTTTTCTAAAAGTTCACTAATTGCATGAAAACAGTCATGATCACAATTTGATCCTGGAAAAACAATAACTGCAAAAGCCATAAAAAAACCTCGGAATTATTCTTTATGTTCCTCATTGATTTCGATTTTGTAATCTTCTATTACAAGATTTACTAATAGCTCATCACACATATTTTGAATATTTTTTATGTCATTTTGGCTATTTTCTTTAGAAGAAAAATCTATTTCTATATACTTTCCAATTCGTACATCTTCTATACCTTGAAATCCTAAAGATGAGAGGGATTGCATCACAGTCTGACCTTCAGGGTCTAAAACTCCTTTTTTATATGTGACGTGTACAAGTGCTTTTTTCATTGAGTCCTCAATAGTGAAATTTACTCTATAACGAGTTTCTCTATTTCCGCATATGCATCTTCTATATTTCCAAGGTCATGACGGAAACGATCTTTATCTATTTTTCTCCCTGTGCCTTTTTCCCAGAATCTACAACTATCCGGAGTGATTTCATCTGCCAAAATTATCTTGTTGTTTTCACTTGGACTGCGTCCGAATTCAAGTTTAAAATCTACAAGATCAATATTTTTACTAGAAAAAAATTCTTTTAAAAAAGAGTTAATTTCTAGAGCATATTTTCTCATTGTTTCCAACTCTTCTTTCGTAGCAAGATTGAATCCTATTGCAGTATCTTCATTTATCAAGGGGTCATCTAAGTCATCATCCTTATAATGCAGATCTATGATTGTATTAGGTAGTTCCATTCCTTCTTCAACGCCCATTCTCCTAGCCATACTACCTGCAACAATATTTCTAATTACTACTTCCACTAATATAATTTCTACTTTCTTGACCAACATTTCTCTATCAGAGAGTGTTTCTAAATAATGAGTCGGAATTCCTTTTTTGCCAATTTCTTCAAAGATTTTTGAAGAAATTTTATTATTGAATATTCCTTTCGAATCGATTGTTCCGCTTTTTTTGCCATTAAAAGCTGTAGCATCATCTTTAAAAAATGCAATATATTTACTCTCATCTTCCGTTTGGTAAATTATTTTTGCTTTTCCTTCATATAATTGTTCTTTTTTTTCCATCTTTTCACCTTTCTTTTAAAAATTTTAATTTTTAAAAAATCTTAATTGTCGAAGACTCGTTTGAAGATATTTTCAATATTCTTGAAATGAGCATCTAAATTGAAACAATTTTGGAGTTCCTCCGTTGTCAAAATTTCGTTTATCTTTGGGTCATTTTTTAGTAGTTCTATAAAATTATCTCCATCATGAAAAACTTTCATAGCAGATT
>CAZLCI010000043.1:0-18745 GCA_964558115.1 uncultured Nitrospinaceae bacterium
CACGTGCTCCCGCCAATATAAAACTTTCAGTCTAAATTTGTTTTTTGTCAGATAATTTAGAAAACCAGTCTTCAGTTTCTTTTTTGATAGTATCGGATGTCCATAAAGGAGCATTTTCCCAATCTTTGAGATTGTCTAACATAATTCTTACTCCTGAAGGAAATGAAATGTTTGCTTCCCAATCTAAAATCTTCTTGATCTTGGAAACATCTGCATGAGTACAATCTGGTTCTCCTGGTCTCTTTGGAATATATTCGATTTCTTTACATTCTAAAAGTTCAACGAGCCTATTAACACTCTGTGGAGAACCTGAACCTACATTAAAAATCTCTTGTCTAACTTGTGATTTTGCAGCCTGTATAAATGCATTTACAACATCTGAAACAAACGTAAAATCTCGCAACTGTGTGCCATCTCCCACTACAGTGAGTGGTTTGTTATTAATCTTTTGTGCAAGAAAAACACCAAAAACTGCACCATAAGTTCCGGTCGTTCTAGATCTAGGGCCATAGACATTAAAAAGTCTAAGTGAAATAACTGGCAAATCATAGATTTTACCCCAGTGCAAAACACATTCTTCACCTAAATACTTAGTTAATGCGTATGGGTATTCAACTTGAATATCTGAAGATTCTGGTGTTGGATAAAGTTTTGGTATTCCATAACAGGAAGACGAAGCAGCATAAACAAATCTCTTTACTCCATTCGCTCTAGAGAGTTCTAAAACATTCATTGTTCCTAATGAATTCACACAAAAATAATTCTCAGGATTACTTATTGAGGGGACAATATCCGCTAAACCGGCTAAATGAAAAACCCAATCAATGTCATGGAAATATTCTGAAATTTTTTCTTTTTCTGTGATACTTTCATCGATAATCTGAAGATTTTTTTTAGATTTAGTTCGAACAAGATTATCTAATCTTCCTGTAGACAAATCATCAATTACAATAACTTCGTGATTTTCAAGTAAAAGCGCGTCTACTAGGTGACTACCTATAAAACCAGCACCGCCTGTTACCAATGTTCTCATTTTTTTAAACTCTTTGATTTTATAGTTTTATCTTTTCTTATCAAAAAAGGAAAAGACAGAATCTATTGTATAATCTAATTCCTCGTCCGTTAAATGCTGATGGGCAGGAAGTGTAAGAATTTCAGAACAATCTTTTTCTGCAAAAGGGAAATCTCCTTGTTTATACCCTAGATATTCAGAGGCTTTCTGTAAGTGCATAGGTATAGGATAATGAATCTTAGCTTCAACCCCACGCTCTAGTAGAAATTTAATAAGTTCGTCTCTTCTTTTTGTCCTAACTATATATAAGTGAAAAACATGTTTCACTCCTTTTCTCCTAACTGGAACTTCTATATCCCCATTCAACAAACTAAGTGACTCATCGTATTTTTCTGCATTTTGTATTCTTTTATCAGTAATAAAACTTGTTTGTTCTATTAATCGATTGCCAATGACTGCTTGCAATGTATCCATTCTACAATTAACACCATAAAAACTAATTTCATCCCTATTAATCATCCCATGATTTCTGAAGAGTCTTAACTTCTCGGCCAGTTCATCATTTTGAGTTAAAACTATTCCGGCATCGCCCCAAACATTAAGATTCTTCAATGGATGAAGGCTAAATGATACTGCATCACCCCAAGAACCAACCATCTGATCATTTATAGAAGCACAAATTGATTGGCATGCATCTTCAATAACAAACAAGTTATGTTTTTTAGCAATAGAAATTATCTCAGGCATGTCTGCCACATTTCCGGTGTAATGCACTGGGACAATTGCTTTAGTTCTAGGTGTAATGGCTGCTTCTATTTTGCTAGGATCTATAACAAACCCATCTTCACTATCAACAAAAACTGGAGTTGCCCCGGTCATAACAATCGCACCTACTGTTGCAACAAAAGTCATAGTAGTTGTAATTACCTCATCACCAGGACCAATACCCAACATTTTGAGTGGGAGTGCAATTGCGTCTGTTCCGGTGCCTACACCAATTCCATGCTTTGCTCCCATAAGAGAAGCAAAGTTGTTTTCAAACTGTTCTAGAGATTTTCCAAGAGTAAAATCTCCTGATTCAACTAGTAATTTTATATCTTTTAAATAATCATCTATATCAGAGAATTGTCTGTCGAGATAAGAAAATGGAACCTTCATTTTGGAATTACTCCACTAATTAAGAATTAAAAAAATCTTCAATAGTTTTGATAACATATAAAATTTGTTCTTTACTGAGCCCCTGAAAAATAGGCAAACTGAGAATTTTTTTGGCTTGCATTTCAGTAACAGGAAAACTTCCTTTTTTGTAACCCAATTCATCTCCAATAGACTGTAAATGTATAGGAATAGGGTAATGAATTGCTGTTTGTACTCCTCTTGAAAAAAGAAAATCTTTTAGTTCATCACGATTATCTGTTTGAATAATATATGTATGGAAAACGGATTTTTCTTTTTCATTGGCGATAGGAAGAATAAAATCACCAAATTTAGAAAGACCTTTATGATAAAAAGAAGCATTCGAGATTCTTTGTTCAGTCCATTCTTCTATATATTTCATTTTTACTAACAGCACAGCAGCCTGCAAATTATCTAATCTACTATTTCCACTCCAAAACTCACAATTATCTCTTGTTTTAAGACCTAAATTCCTTAAAATTTTTATTTTATGAAATAAATTCTCATCATTAGTCGTTATTATACCTCCATCTCCAATAGCACTTAATGTTTTCAACGGATGCAAACTAAAACAACCAGCAATACCAAAAGAACCTACTTTTTGATTGTCATATTCAGCAAGAACAGCCTGAGCGCAATCTTCTACAATATGTAATCCATATTTATTACTAATTTCCATTAAAGGAGCCATATTCGAAGGCCTCCCGGTCAAATGGACGGGCAAAATAGCTTTTGTCTTTTTAGAAATCTTTTCTTCAATTTTAACAGGATCAATATTAAAATCATCACCAACATCAACAAAAATCGGCTTTGCACCTAGAAGTGCAATTGCACTAGCGGTTGCTACAAAGGTGTTTGGAACAGTAATTACTTCATCACCAGTTCCAATATCCAAGGAACGCATCGAAAGAATTAGGGCATCAGTTCCTGAATTTACTCCAATTGCATATTTCGTTCCGCATAATTCAGCAAATTTTTTCTCAAATTTTTCAACTTCTTCACCAAGAATAAAACTTCCACTTTGAATGATATTTGAGATTTCTTGAATAATTTCGTCATGAACAACTGTATTCAGGGAGGCTACATCTACATAGGGGACTTCAATTTTTCCAGGACTCATTAAGAGAATTTTACCTTTAATTAGAATTATTGGTCATAAAAGTAAATATATTTTACTATCAAACGAAATTAATGTGTTCTGGCTCGGTCAAACCTGGGGATGGGTCTAAAGTAAATTCGCCTTTTTTATATCCATCTAAAAACTCATTGACTTTGTGTTGTAAACAAAGAGTGCCACACATCTTTTGAGCATTAAAATTTGGAGAGGCTAAATAATTTACTACTTCCCAATACCTATCACTTTGTATAATATCTTTAAACCTTTGATCTACTATATTTCCCATATGAAATTTTTTGTATCTATCATTAAAAAGCATACCGCAAGGTGCTACAAGACCAGAACCTGACAATTGCAACATAAATGGGGGTCCATAACATCTTTGATAACTTCTAGCCCCACTAGCTTCAATTTTTGACCACTTTACGACAACCTTGTATTCATCATCTGAAAGATCTTCCGCTTCTTTAAGTTTATCGTAAAGACTTCCATAGGCATCATAATCTACACCAAGATCCCCGTCCTCATTGTCACTACAATGTTTGATTACAAGGTAATCTGGTCTTAAATCTTTTCCTAATTGAGCTAGAGGTAATATCTGATCTCCATATTCAGGCATGAGAACCATTTGAAGACCAATTGTAACCGGCAAGTTATTTTCTTTTTTAATTTCAACCATATCTTTTATATTTTGACATACTTGATGAAACCATTCCTCTTTCGCACCCATAATCTCTGCGTATCGTTTAGGTTCTCCAGCAGAAATATTTACTCTAAAATAAGTGAGATGAGGGAGTATTTCTTCAGCCTTTCTACGATTTATAACCAATCCATTAGTACCAACTGCCATAGAAATACCAAGTTCACTGCCTCTTTTAACAGTGTCCATAAAAACTGGGGAAATCGTACTTTCACCATCGGAAACTAAACTGATCCCTTTAACACCAACTTCGGCAGCATCTTCAAGAAAAGAATAAATAACATCCCTATCTATTTTCTTCCTTAAATTTTCTTGAAGCATCGCGTAACAAAAATGACAAGCATAATTACAAGAACGAGTTAAGGCCATATCAATAGTTATTGGGGCAATGCGTTCTCCATTTTCCCAAGCTTTAATTCTATCTGCATGCCATTCTATTTTTGTACCATCTAAAATTAGATCAGTTGTAATTTTGCTTCTCCTAAATGCGTAAAATCATGATATCCTTCTAAGGGAGTTCAAGTCTTTAACTTCTTCAAATTCTACATACAAGTTTTCGTCTAATTCTTGCTTTAGGATTTTTTCAAAATCCATTAATATCTTTGAAAGATCCGTTTTTTCGAAACGTTTTACAGCACGTATTATTAACTTTACATCTTTATCTATTTCAAACACTTCTAATTTATCTTCAATTTTCGCTTGAGACAAAAATTTTTTTAATAAACCCCTTGTTTTTTTTAGTCTATCAGCGCCACTTAAACTTAACCAACCTTCTGACAATTGTCTATCGAAAAAATTAATTGTTGGTGAATACATTTGTTCTTCACGATATAACTTGAATATTTTTCGAATTAAAGTTTGAGGATATCGAAAAATAGGATCTGCATTTTCAGGAGTGACAATTCCTGGGACTGGCGCATATACAGTCTGATCTCTTAATTTGTATTCTAAATTTATACATGTATGATCCGCTGCTTCTTGAACTGGCAAATTTATAATTTCCTTACAAAAATATTCCATTAAAATTTTAATATGAATAGAATTCTCATCCAGATAAAGAGCTTTCTTTATGATATGAGAATCCGGCTCAATCAGAACAGAGAGAGTAACTCCATTCCAAGATGAAGATAAAAAAATTAAACTATTTTGTTCCTGCAAGAAACCTTCCATAGTTAGTGGCATATTCAAATCACTCAGTAATTTTCTATATGCGGGATTAATATTCATCAAACAATTCCTAATATTTTTATTTCTTTTCCATTATCAGAATCTACAATTTCTAAATTCACAAAAGAAGAAAGTGTTTTATGAAGGGCTTCTGAATCTATTTTTGCAAGGATATTATTATTTAATATAATTGAGAATTTCTGTATTCCTGAAATTTGGACTGATTCAATAAGGTTTAAAATACTTTTTTCATGATCCTCGTCCGGAACCCAAAGGTCAAGCATTTCAAATGTCTGCCTAAAACCTCTGAGCTTATTTTCAATACTATGGTCGTAATCTGTTAATAAGTCTTCGTAATTAAACTTAACTTTTTTTTCCATAAAATTTAATTATCCTGCATTTTATTTTTTTTATTAAATCGGAGTTCAAAAAATAGAGAAAAAATTGTTTTAACTACCGCGAATAGATTATCTCTAGTAAAGGACTTTGAATTGCCATGCTCCCTTTTTCCATTGAGAATTCCTATTTCCGTGTAACTATAACCTTTGTATATCAAACGAATTAGTATAGATGCCATATACGCGTGACCGGTTGTTTCTATAGGAATAGAGCGGAGCAATTTAGTACTAATAATTGTATGGCCATTATAATATTTTAATTTACGTGTAAAAAGTATATTTAGAAGAAATATAAATACCCGAGAAATAATTCTTCTGGATAATGGTCTAACCCAAGGATTTGTAAAATAAGAAATGACCATATCTTTTTCGCCTGTGTGGTCAAGCAATTTTACTAGAGACTCTTTTGGAAGTTCATTATCACCAGGAACCATCACACAAAAATCACAGTTTGATAATTCAACTCCTCTTCTAAAACTGTGCCCCATTCCAGCTCGAACTTTATTATCGAATGATTTAATAAAATCATTTTTAAAGCTTAGTTCTTTAGCTACATCCCCTGTCTTATCTTCACTAGCATCATTGAAAATCAAAATCTCAAAATCCCTAATCTTCTTTTCCGCCATAGAATCTTCTACAGTTTGAACAGTTAAATTCAAACTCTTTTCTTCATTGTAACAGGGAACGATAACTGAGATTGAATAATCCACTTAATAGATCTTAAAAAGGACCTTGAAAAATAGGTTTTTCTTCTTTAGAAAAAGAAACGCGATTTTTTTTCGAATCAGAAGAAACTACACCTGTACTTTTATCATAATTAAATAATTTTTTGATGGAAGAAACTATTTCATCTTGTCCAAAATAGAAAATTTTTTCTAATGCTGGACTACATGGAGTAGGAATATCTGGAAGAGCAAGCCTATGAATAGGGGCATCTAACTCATTCCATAGGGATTCTGAGACTTTAGCATGAATCTCCGCATTTACACCAAAGCTTAGAGACCCCTGATCTAATACTAAAAGTCTTCTTGTTTTTGCAACAGATTCTAATACCAGTTCCTGATCCCAAGGCTGTATTGTCTGTAAATCTATAACTTCAACATTAATCTTTTCTTTAAGAACGGTTTCCGCTGCTTTTAGAGCTTCACTCGCCATTAAGGAGAACGCCACAATTGTCAGATCACTTCCTTCCTTTAACTTTGCAGCTTTTCCTAATGGAATATAAAAAGGACCCTGAGGAACATTCCCCTCATGTCCATACAACCATCTATGCTCTAAAAAAATAACCGGACTATCATCAAAAATACTCGACAAAAGTAAACCTTTAACATTTTTTGGATTACTAGGCATAACTACTTTTAGACCGGGAACTTGAGCAAACATAGAATGAAAAGACTGTGAATGTTGGGCTGCTTGTCCCCATCCTCTTCCAATAATTGCTCTTATAGTTATAGGACAAGAGGTCCTTCCCCCAGACATATAACTCCATTTTGCTGCATTATTTACAATCTGATCCATGGTAAGCATTAAAAAATCGTTTCTTGCATGAACAAGAACAGGACGAGTTCCAGAAAGAGAAGAACCAACTGCAACACCAGTAATAGTATTTTCTGATAGTGGAATATCAAAAACACGATCTCCGCCAAATTTTTCAAAAGCATTTAACGTAGTACCAAAAAGTCCTTTGGCATCATCCACACCCGCTCCCATAATAAAAACATTGGAATCTATCTCCATGGATTGGACAAGTGCTTCACTTATCGCTTCAGAAAAAAGCATCTTTTTAACGTCATCTGTCATTTAGTAAACACCTTCATATAAATCTTTTTTAGAAGGAAATGGGCTATTCTTAGCGAACTCAAAAGCATCTGCAATATTTTGTTCTATAGAATTTCGAATATTTTTTAATTTATTTTCTTCAAATTTTCGTTCTTTAATTAAATAGTTTTCGTAATTTTTCAAAGGACAATTTTTTATCCAAGAATTTAATTCATCTCTAGTCCGATATCCAACATCAATATCTTCATTGGGCCCAACATGATCTAACCATCTATAAGTCCGGCATTCAATTAATGTGGGACCTTCTCCGTTTCTTGCTCTTCCGATTGCCTCTTTCGAAATATTTAGAATATCTAAGATATTGTTTCCATCCGTCCTAAAACCCGGCATATTGGAAAATTTTGCTCGCTCAAAAATATTATCCAGAGGCTGTCTATCTTCAATAGATGAATATGTCGCATACATATTATTCTCGCAAACAAAAATAACGGGCAGTTTCCTAAGAGAAGCAAATTGCAGACTTTCATAAAAAACTCCTTGCTCTGACGCTCCATCACCAAAAAATGCGACTGCCACATTTTTCTTTTTTTGTAGTTGATACGTTAATGCTGAACCTAAAGCCAATGGAATCGAACCGCCAACGATAGCAGATGCACCCATCATTCCAACTTCAACGTCTATCAAATGCATTGACCCACCCTTTCCAGAAGCACATCCATCTATTTTCCCATAGAGTTCAGCTATCATTGCTGGGAGATTACCTCCTTTTGCAAGATAGTGACCATGACATCTATGCGTACTATAAACATGATCTTTTTCATTCAGATATTCGCAAACTCCGACAGCGCATGCTTCCTGTCCAATAGAAAAATGAACAGGGCATCGCATTTCTTGTTCTGGATAAGATTCTGCAATTCTCTCTTCTACTCTTCTGATCTGGTACAATTTTTTATAAATACCAAGAGAAATTTCTTGATCAAGAGTCAATGGTTTTTTTAAAACTTTATTCATTTTATAATCCCAAAATCAAACCTTCAAAAGATTTTCCATGTGCTCAGAAACCATCTTTACATTAAAATATTTCCTGTTATTCAAAGTATCTACAAGTAATCCCGTACGAATTGCATCAGATAACTCAATTATTGCATTGTCTATTTTTCTTTTGGTCGTAAAACCTATAACGTTTTTTATTTTATCTGAACATATATGATAGGAACGATTATCATCTGTTGGAGTCTGGACTATTTCCACATTATCCCGACCTACATTTCTTTGGACTAATCCTGCTAATTCTGAAACTTTATGGTTTTCTGCTCCAACATTAAAAGCCTGTCCAGAAATTAAGGAGGATTCAACTTCAACGAGCAAAGTATATAAATCAGTTAAATCCTCTATATGAATATTAGGTCTCTTTTGTTCCCCTCCAAACACACTAATACTACCTGTATTTATAGCTAAATTAGTAAGAATATTCACAACTAAATCTAATCTCTGCCTAGGAGAATAACCGCATACTGTAGCAGAACGAACCGCCACAGTCGCAAATTCTTCAGATTGATTTTTAAATAAAAATTCCTCACCAAGAGCTTTATATTTAGAATAGTCAGTTAATGGTTCAAGACTAACTTCTTCTGTTACATTTTCTTCTTCTTTAATTCCATAAACACTAGAACTAGAGGCATAAACAAAACGCTTTACACCTGAATCTTTAGCGATCTTAACTAAATCGCACAGAGCATCATAATTAATAGATTTTCCTAGTTCAGGATTTAGTTCGTAACTTGGATCATTCGCAATACAAGCTAGATGGATTACAACATCTACATTTTTGAGAGCGTTTTTCATTAAATTTTGATCTCTGATATCGCCCTGAATTTCCTCCAAAGAGTCTCCCAATTTACAATGCGAAAATAAATTCTTTTCAAAAAGATACAAATCAACTACTTTTACTTTATATTCCTTACTTAGAAGTTTAGGCACTAAAATACTACCTACATAACCCGCTCCTCCCGTTACTAACACTGTTAACTTTTCACTCATTTTTTTCCTTATCTATAAATAAAAATATTAGAAACCTCTAAAATTTCATTCTACTTATGCTAAATCGCCAGCCTGGTAAAAACCGCAATCTAAGATTGCATGACATATAGAAGTATGAACCAGTTCAACAAAACCATAAAATTTTGAAGGCACATAAAAATTAATCTCACCCATACTTCTAAGTTTATTTTCTGGAGAAAAACCAGACAAGGTGACAACTTTACAACCCAAACTTAAAGAAGCTATAACTCCTTTATGAATATTTGCAGAGTTGCCAGAACTACTTATCGCAAAAATAATATCATTTGAATTACATGATCCAAGAATTGATTTTTCAAATATAAATTCAAAACCAAAATCATTTGAAATACAAGTGATCATCGATGCATCACTAAAACATCCAGCCTTAATTCCACCATTCTTCCAAAAATCTACTGCCATATGACTTGCTATAGATGCACTTCCACCATTGCCAATAAAAAAAATTTTACCTCCTAATTTATTAGAAGAAGCAATCATATCTACTGTATTAGAAAGACCGTCTTCAAGTTTCAAAGTATTCCCATCTTTATTAGAGACTTCAATATCAGAGAAAAGAGCGGACAAATCCTCAAAGTATTTTATAAATTTTTTTTGTGCATCATTATTCATTTTAAAAGCACCGTTAGAAACTTAAATAAATCAACTGGTTTTACAACTGAACGGTTACCAACTATAGAAACCGCCATAGCACCAACAGCATTACCAATAAAACCTACCATCTCCATAGGAAATCCTGCTTTTACGCATGGAGCAGTAACAGAAATATACGCATCTCCTGCTCCAATTGTATCAACTACTTTTGATGAAAAAACGGGGGCATGAAAAACTTGCTCGGAAAGAGCATAAGAAATAGAGCCCAAATGTCCTCTTGTTATTGAGGATTTTTGAATATTTAACTTTTCTGCGGTTTTAATTAGCAAATCTTCTATCTCACCAAATCTATCAGTTGTCGCCAATCTAAACTCGGGCTCATCCACGCAAAGATAATCTATTCGCGGATACTTAGTAATCAAATTATAACCGATATTATCACTATTTGTCTGGGTATTCACTGCAAGAAATTTAGATTTTTCACATATTATTTTAACTGCATCTTCGCCAATAAGACCATGACCATAATCAAGTACGAGAGTCATATCATAATTTTCTAAAACATCACCTAGATATTCAACCATTTGATTTTGAAAAGCCTTAGAAGAACGTTCTTCTTTCAAATAACCTATTTCAAACATCTTTCTCAAAAATGCATTTTCAACAAATCTTTTTTTCACAATTGTTCTTGAATCATCTTCATAAAAAAACTTTGGAGTTATATTTGGACTTAGACTCTGTTTTATGAAATCTTCTCTGCTATCGATAGAGCCTAGACCCGTTAACAAATCAACCTGATCACAAAAACCTGCAATATGGTTTGCTCCAGCCAAAACACCACCTGCAAAAACCTCTTCGTTTATAAAACGAGTTGTTATAATAGGCTCTTTAGATGATTTCCCCATAGGCTTACAATAACAATATTCATCTATGATAGTTTCACCTATCACCAAAACCTTTAAATCTTTCAAATTTTTAAGATTTCGAATAATCTCTTCAGAAGAAAAAGATTTTTGGAAATCGGTTAAAAAGGTTTTGACTTCATCAGAATATACACCAAAATGATTATTTATTAATTCCGAGGAACTATAAGTAATTTCACGAGTGATATGAAGACGTCCTCCAACTTCTTCAACTGCGTCTAATTCTTCTCTAATTTTACCAGTAATATCTTTATCAAAATTCGAATAATCCTCGCCTTTTACATATACATCAGGTCTGATATTTTTAATCGCTTCAACAGCTGTTGGATTATGGTTTACTACAACATAGTCAATCGCCTCTATTGAAGCTAAGGCCTCTGAACGTATATTCTCATCAAAAACCGGTCGATTTGGACCCTTATTTACATAAACATCTGAGGTTAGAGATACAACAAGAATATCCCCCTGTTTTTTCGCAGCTTGAAAATGAAAAATATGACCAGGATGAATTAAATCAAAAACCCCATGACATTGAACTATTACTATATTTTCATTCTTGAATTTTGATATCAGAGTACTCAATTCGTCATAAGAGAGGATCTTTTTCTTTTGAGTATCTAAATTTTCAAGTGACAATTTAAAAAGTTCCTGAAAAAAACCAAACGAATGAAATAAACTTAAAATTGGACATTAAGATTTTCTGGTCCCTAAAAATTTACTATATAAAAAAAATAATAAAATACCTACTAAAGTCACAGGAAAAGAACGATGTCCTGACATAAAAATCCAATCTTCGATCCTAAAAACTGAGGAGAAAAGAAATCCATTAAAATCCCATAAACAAGTTTCTGAAACATGACCATTGGGCTGAAGCGGTGTATTTGTAAAACAATTTTTTAGGTGTCTATCATTTATCGAAACTCCTATAAAATAGGTAATAAAAGATATACAACCTAGAAGAACGTGAAAATATCTGCTTAAAAAAGAAACCTTCAAAAAGTTTTTTACAGAAACAACGAAAAAAACTACAGAAAAAACCGATATCGGCAATAAATATCTTGGTCCCCAACTCCAACCTCCAAACCACTCAATCGATTTAGAATAACCGAACATTAGCAATAGAGAAAAAACGAGTGCACAAGTTATGAAATAAAACCCTTGTTTACTAATTTCAGATTTGCGAAAAATTAAATAAAACCCAATAAAAAAACTTGGGGCAAAGAATATAATTCCTCGTGCAGGAGAAAATAAATGACCTAACATTCCCTTAAAGAAACTACCTGGGAATAAACCTTCCAATTCTCCACTTTTCAATCCAACCATTGCAGTATAACCATATTGTAAGAAATTTCCTCTCCTAAGGAAATTTTCAGCGAACGAAATTGATAATCCAAAAAGTATTGCAAGTCCACCTAAAACTAAAACTCTATTTAATAAAAAACCTGTAAAGAAATTATTTAAAGTATATTTTTTCTTATAAACAAAATTCCATAAAATTATAATAATAAAAAGAAAGGTAAAAACAAAAGAAAGAAGGGGATTAAGCCAAACAGCACATGAAGTAGAAAGGAAAAAAAACAAAAAACATCTTTTCGAGGCACTTTTTTCTTCATATAACAGAAAACTCAGATAGTAAATACAAATAAAACTCATAAAGGTCCAAGTTATCTCTCCGTAGTAATCCTTAGCATGAGGAATGATCATACTTCCAAAAATCAAGAAAAAAGTTGAATAAGTCGATTCAAGTTCACTAAAAGAAAAAACTTTTTTAAGAGAGAGAAAAAAAATCAAACATAGGAAAAAGACTAAAACTTTATTATATCTTCGAACAATTTTTTCGATTCTTTCTAATCGTTTTTTACTATATTCTAGTGTTCCCGATTTAATATCGGTTGAAACGCGAAACCAAAGATCACCGGCAATATATAACGGAATAGAAAAAATTGGTTGAGCTAGGCTATAAGGATCTTGTGTTAATTTTCCATCTTCCATAATTGTTCGAAGAGCATCCCATCTTTTTCCTCCATCTCCACTTATAACACCTTTGTCTGAAAACATTAGAATTACAAAGATAATTGAGAAGAAAATACATGTTCTCTTTTTTGACGAATTTATACTAGAAGTGGAATCCTGAAACAAAGAAATTTACTCCATAATATTTTTTAAAACATCTTTCATTCTACATTAAATTATATTCATTTTTCTATGCGTCAAAAACATGAAATATAAACAGTTTATATACATATAACTCATTATGCTCTTGACTTTTGTAAAATACATATCTACTTATAATTACTTTGACAATCAAAATAATTCAATATGGGAAAACAATAATTTTATGAATATATGTATTGTAGGGTGTGGTTACGTAGGACTAGTAACTGCTGCTGCCTTTGCTGATTTTGGAAACGAAGTAGTAGCTCTTGATGTTGACAAAAAGAAAATTAAATCACTTTCTTCAGGTGGATGTCCAATTTATGAACCGGGCCTGAAAGAATTGCTAGAAAGAAACAGAAAAGCAAAACGTATTCGTTTTACCACTTCTATTTCTAGTGCAGTTCACAAAAGTGAAATAATTTTTATTTGTGTGGCCACTCCTTCAAAAAAAGACGGAAGTACTGATCTATCGCAAATCAAAGCTGCAGCATCTCAAATTGCAAAAAATATAAAAAATCAAAAAATAATAGTTAACAAGAGTACAGTTCCAATAGGAACAGGAGAACTCGTAGAGAAAGTAATAAATAAAAATTTAAAGATCCCTGTCGAATTTGATGTCGTTAGCAATCCTGAATTTTTGAGGGAAGGACAAGCAATAAGAGATTTCTTTGAACCTGATAGAATTGTAATAGGTTCTAATTCAGAAACAGCAACTGCGAAAGTTAAAGAATTATATAAAACTCTAAAATGTCCAGTTATTTCAACAGATTTATATAGTGCAGAATTAATAAAGTACGCCTCAAACGCATTTCTAGCGACAAAAATTAGTTTTATAAATAGTATTGCAAATATTTGTGAAATAACTGACGCAAATATAGATGATATAGCAATGGGATTAGGAACTGATAAGAGAATAGGTCACGACTTTCTTCAAGCTGGTCTCGGTTTTGGAGGTTCGTGTTTCCCAAAAGATTTGCAGTCCTTACTTAGTACTTCGATCGAACTTAAGGATCCGTTAAAAATAATAAAAGAAGTGATTGAACAAAACAAAATAAGAGTCCCAAGAATCATAAAGAGAATTATAAAAAGAATTGGTTTGGCAAAAGGTCCTAAGCTTTCTGGAAAAACAATAAGTGTTTTAGGACTTGCTTTTAAACCCAACACTGATGATTTACGAGAAGCAAAAAGCATAGAAATTTGCAATGCTATTCTCAAAGAGGGTGCAAACATTAATACTTATGACCCAATTGCAATGGAAAAAGCAAAGGATATCCTAAAGAATAGAAAAGTAAATTTCTGCAAAAACCCTTATAGTGCGGCAGAGAAATCGGATGCAGCTATTTTTATTACTGAATGGCCAGAATTTAAACAGTTAGACCTAAAAAGACTAACAAAAAATATGAACAGTGCAATAATTTTTGACGGAAGAAATATTTATGACGTTAATGAAATGAAAAAATTAAAAATTGAGTACCACAGCATAGGTCGACCTAGTTATTACCCTTAGTCTTTTATTCCCTCGTTGTGATTTAAAGAGTCTACAAAAAGAGAAATTCCATCTTCAAGATTTAATTTGGGCTCCCAACCAGTTTTCTTATAAAAATTCAAAGATGACAAACTTATACTATCTAATTCTCCCTGTCTTAGAGGTAATTTTTTAACTCCAGAAGGTTCTTTGCCAAGAAACTTGATTAAACAATCCATAACTTCTTCAACTTTGGTAGCTATCCCTGTACCTAAATTAAAAATTTCGCCTTTAAAATCTAGTTCTGAAGCAATATTAAAAGCATTAACTACATCGGAGACATAAATGTAGTCCCGACATGCTTTTCCGTGACCAAATAAAACTAAAGTTTCTTCATTAGTAATTTTTTCTGTAAAAATTGAGATTACTCCAGATTCTAAATCTGGTCTTTGTCTTGGACCATAGACATTTGCTAACCTAAAATTAACCGTCGAAAAATCATATAATCTTGAATAAAGAGAAACATAATATTCTGCCGATAATTTACTAGCTCCATATTGTGAAATTGGCTGAACATCATAGTTTTCGTCTACCGGTATTTCAACAGGACTTCCGTAAGCAGCACCTCCAGTTGAAGAATAAATAAGTCTAGGTTTTTGTTTTAAGTTCTTGAGAGATTCAAGCAATAGTAAAGTACCTATTACATTTACATTTAAGTCTAAACTAGGATCATCTACACTTCTCGTAACACTTGATTGAGCGGCGAGATGAATTACTAAATTTGGATTAAATTCAGAAACAACTTCCTGCAGCAAACCCTTTTCGGTGATATCCCCATGAATAAAATTACAAACAGATGGAATATTGCAACTTTTACCAGTTGAAAGATTATCAATTACCAAGACTTCAAAAGAGGAATTAGCAAAAAACTCACAAACATGGCTACCAATAAAACCTGCCCCACCAGTAACCATGCACCTAGCCATAACAAACATCCCTTTTAAATTTTGCACAAACAAAAAAAATAGAATAGATTAGTACTTAGTAATACCCTTTAGGGCTAAAGATTTCAAACAATAGATATAATAAGCAACAAAATCATAATATGTAATGATTAAAATAAAATCTCTAAACTAGGAAATTCATGAAGATTATTTTTTTCAGTAAAAGTTTTATTTCCCTTCTCCTTCTTTTTTCTGTTATTGCATGTGAAAACAAAGATAAAAGTCCAATAATTCATGAAAACAAAGTCAAAAGACATGGTCACTCACAAATTCATAAAAACAACAAGATTTTTGTCATTGCTGGACTCACAAAAAAATTACCTTTGAATTCTATTGAAATTTTCGATATAGAGAAAAAAAGATTTGAAAATATTTTATCTCCTAAATTTTCAAAAAGAGGTTGGCATAGGACTTCTAAGTTGCGAGAAAACTTTTTACTAATTTCTGGTGGTTGGAGCAATGGTAATCTTGCATTAAGAGAATCTGTCATTATTGAAATACCTTCACTTAAAATTAAAGGAAGACCAGATTTGAATATAGGCAGATATGACCATACCTCGACTTCAATTTCAGGTTCGGAAATTCTAATTGCAGGAGGAAATGATGGCAAAAATGCACTTCGTTCAATAGAAATATTTGATATGAATAAATCAAAATTTATAACCACTAAGCAGCCCTTATACCTTAGAAGGCAACAACACACGGCAACAATTTTAAAAAACAAGAATGTTCTTATGATAGGCGGAACTTCAGACAAAAAGACTTCATATGCAGAAATATTCAAGCCAGAAGATTATAGAACGAAGTTAGTAAGAACACCTTTAAATTATCCTAGAAGCAGACACACATCGACTCTATTGAAAGATGGCAGAGTTTTGATAGCTGGTGGCTTAGGAAGAAAACGTACTCTTGGAACTGCAGAGATTTTTAACCCTAGAGAAGAAAAGATTACTTTATTGAAAAGTAGGATGTTGGTATCAAGGCAACAACATACCTCAACAATTTTGCCAGATGGAAGAGTTGTTTTTATTGGTGGATGGGGAGGGGAAGGAAAAACTTTAGATTCTATTGAAATTTTTTATCCAACTTTAAATTGCTTTAAAAAGTTTGGCATTCTCTCACAACCTAGAAGATTCCATAGTTCAACATTTATTGGGGAAAATAAAATTTTAGTTGTTGGTGGAGCATCAAATGACAAAGTTCATTCAAATTCAGAAACTATTTTTATAGGGAAAAGGAACGAAAAAGTTTCGTGCGATTGATTTTTAAAGAATCTCTGTCTTGATTGTCCGAAAACCCGGTTACTCTGTTAATATTTTTTTTTTTCATATATTGTAGTTATTTAGACTTTTAATTCTTTAATTTACAATAGATCTATTTCAGTCTTTAGATCTAAAAGCGAGGATTTTTATGAGACTTCCTTTTAATGAAAACAAATTAGAAGATTTGATGGATGAAATTGGTGCAGACTTGATTTTAGTATCATCTAAAGAAAATGTGCATTATTTTTTGGGTGGTTATCGATTTTTCTTTTTTTCACATAAAGATGCTCTGGGTGTTAGTAGATATTTGCCATTAATAGGCTATCCTAAATCAAGAAAAGAAGACACTTTCTACATAGGAAATGCCATGGAAGTATGGCAACAAGAAGTAGAACCTTTTTGGATAAAAAATATTCTAAATAATCAATGGTTGAGTGATAAAGCTGGCGTAGATGCTGCAAATTTTATTCGTCAAATTGGCCTTGAAAATGGAACTATTGCTATCGAAAAGGCATTTTTGCCAGCAGACACCTTTGAATCCCTTCAAAAAGAATTACCAAACGCAATTTTCGTGGATGCAGTATGGGCTCTAGAAGAGTTAAGAGTCATCAAAACACCAGAAGAACTTGGTATGCTGAGAACTGCTTCAGAAAAAATTGTAGAGTGTATGACTGATGTGATGCAAACAACATTACCAGGAACTACCACTTACGAAATTGCAGAAACCATGAGACGTAAAGAAACTTCAATGGGACTAGATTTTGAATACTGTCTAACATCTACTGGTCCAAGTTATAATCGTGCTCCTTCGAATGCAGAATGGGAAAAAGGGAAAATTATCTCTTTAGATTCTGGAGGAAATTGGAAAGGATACCTCGGAGATTTATGTCGAATGGGTGTTATGGGAGAGCCTACTCCTTTAATGCTTGAACTGTTAGATGAAGTCAAATCTATACAATCTGCTGCACGCTCAACTGTAAAACCCGGCGTAACAGGAAAAGAGATTTTTCAGTCTGCACTAGAAGAACAAGCAAAATGTGCACATGCCGATGAAATAATTTTTCTTGCTCACGGAATGGGAATGATTCAACACGAAGCACCTCACTTAACTTCCGAAGGAGTAGTACCATATCCTGGAACATATGCAGAACGTCCACTTTCTCCCGGAATGGTTCTTTCGATAGAAACTGACATGAAAAATCCTGATGTAGGATTTGTGAAATTGGAGGATACAATTGTCGTAACCGAAAATGGACATGAAGCATATGGAGATAAAAGTCGTGACTGGGTTATTAACCAAAATTAGATTACTAGATAATTAAAAAGGCTTACAAAAGATGGATTTTGGGATAACCCCTGAAAACAAAGACCTCGTAGAGAAAGCTAGAACCTACGCAAAAGAAATACTTTATGAACGTGCGGAAAAATATGACCGAGAGGGTCTTTTTCCGAGAGAGAATTTTGAAGACCTATCTAAAGTTGGTTTCACAAGTCTTACACTACCAAAAAAGTATGGTGGAAGAGATCTCTATTCTGATCCTGCAACATATGCAATCGTTCTCTATGAATTATCTAAAGCATGTACAAATACAGCTATGCTATTTCATATGCACAGTTCTATAACTCACGTTATTACATTCCTAGGAACTGAAGACCAATCAGAATTCTATTCTAAAGAAGTAAAAAAAGGAAAAATTTTTGCGAGTTGGGCCAGTGAAAATACTTCAAGTCTTCACGGTCAAATGGTAATGGATACTAAGGCAAAACTAAACCAAGATCATTACATTGTAAATGGGAAAAAATACTTCTGCTCTATGGCAGGAGAAGCTGATTATTACGTTTTATGGTGTCAACTTGAAGATGAAGAAGACTTATCAAAAAGTATTGTTTTACTAATTACCCCTTCTAGCAC
>CAZLCI010000044.1:0-18678 GCA_964558115.1 uncultured Nitrospinaceae bacterium
CCCTCCAAAACCCTCATAACCCCCAGCACGAGAAACATTATGTCCAAATTCTCTTAATCTATCTAAAATAGAATCAGGAACACCTGATTCTATTGCCACGTTCTTATCTCCTAAAAATCTCAATCTCGGCGAGTCAATCGCTTCTTGAATATCCATTCCAAAATCTACTATATTTGAAAGTACTTGCACGTGCCCCTGCGCTTGCATATCACCGCCCATAACTCCATAACTTAAGAAGGGTTTTTCGTCCTTTAAAACAAAGCCAGGGATAATAGTATGAAAAGGTCTTTTGCCAGGTGCCACACAATTTGGATGATTTCTATCAAGGCTAAAACCAAAACCACGATTTTGAAGTATAACACCACTATCCGAACCTGTTACTCCTGATCCAAAGTGCTGAAAAACACTGTTAATAAAAGAACACATATTTCCATCTCTATCACAAGTTGTTAAATAAATAGTATCCGAAGAGTTAAGTGGATTTCCTGGATTGAAATTTGATGCTTGCTTTGGTTCTATTAACTTTTTCCTTTTCTTTGAATATTCTTTTTCCAAAAGGGACTCAATAGGAATATTTTCGAAATTTGGGTCAGCAATAAAACGATCTCTGTCAGCAAAAGAAAGCTTGATGGACTCTATTAGATAATGAAGATGTTCTACAGACCCATATTTAAAATTGGATAGATTGAAATTTTCTAATATATTCAAGCAAATAAGAGCTGTAATTCCCTGAGAGTTAGGTGGAATTTCATATAGTTCATACCCTCTATAATTTGTCTTTAGTGGTTTCACCCATTCAGATCTCATAGAATCAAAATCAGACTCAGACAATATTCCTCCTTGTTCTCTAATATAACTTACAATTTTTTTTGTAATCTCACCTCGATAGAAAATATCTTTGCCGTGGTTAGAAATTTTTTTAAAAGTTTGTGCAAGATTTGGATTCTTAAAAATAGTACCTACACCAGGAACACTTCCTTTTGGTAAGTATATCTTCTTTGAAAAATCACATGTCTTCAGCTTTTCTATCTGATGGGCCCAAGCACTTTGAATAATAGGGGAAACAGGAAATCCCTTTTCAGCATAATCAATCGCTGGTTCTAAAAGTCTAGAAAGAGTCATTTCTCCACTACCGAATTTCTCAAGGGCTGTACACCAACCATCTAGGGCACCAGGAACCGTAATTGAAAGAACGCCCGTTTCTGGCATCTTTTTTAATCCTTTACCATTAAAAAGATCCCATGAAGCTTCTTTTCCTACTGCTCCACTTCCATTCAGTCCATATAACATTTTTTCATTTTCATTCCAGTACATCATGAACATATCGCCTCCAATCCCGGTAGATTGAGGCTCAACTACATTTAAAACAGCTGCAGTCGCAATCGCTGCATCAATTGCATTCCCTCCATCTTGCAAAACCTGCAACCCTGATTGTGCGGCCAAAGGTTGACTCGTAGAAACCATTCCATTATTCGAAAAAACTGGAGACCGGCCTGAATTTAAAGTAGTCTGAGCAATACGTTCAATCATTTATAGTCCTCAAAATAATTATAATTTATAAATATTTTTATTGATGAAAACTGATTTTTTTAATTTTTTCGCTTTTGAAGAAACAATAGTTTTCGATCCAACAACACAATCACTAAGTATTAAATCATTTTCTACAAATGAGTTCGGGAATAAAATAGATCCAACCAACTTAGAACCTTTTGACAAACAAGAACCAGACATGAGAATAGAATTTTGTGATGCTACTGCATCCTTTTGTATTATCGCATTTTTGGAAATTAAAACAGGTGGTTCTATTATACCTGATCCCCAAGAAATTTTTTCTCCTTCAACAAAAAGAAATTCTTTAGTGGGCCAATCAAAATCAGGTAGAAAATTGCCGGACAATAAATCTCTATTCGCTTGAAGGAAGCGTTCTATAGTTCCTGTATCAGCCCAATACAATTCACTTATTATGGCACCTACCCTTTTATCTTCACAGATTAACTTAGGATAAATTTCTTGAGCTATATCACAATACCTTTTTGAAGGAATATGTTTAAAAATCGAAGGAGACATTACGCTAAGCCCTGTAAACATTCCACAAACCATAGAATCATTCTTTTTATTCGGTGCATAATGCGATAAGAATTTAATTAGTCTACCTAAATTATCTACTCCTAAAATACCATAAGAAGTTGCCTCTGAAGAACTTCTAAGTATAAGAGTAGCAAGATAATTTCCTCTTTTATGGTGTTCTAAAGCCGATATAAAATCGATAGAAGATGGAGCATCACAATTAATAACGAAAAAAGGTTCTTTCTTTTCGCTAAGAAATTCTTCTGCATTCTTTAAACATCCCGCAGTACCAAGAATCTCTTTTTCGAAAAAATAATTTAACTTTATGCCTTGAAAATGATCTCCTAAAGTATTCCTTATTAATTCAGACTTGTAATGAAGGTTAATTCCCACTTCCTTTACTCCACATTTTCGCAACTTATAAAGTGCAAACTCTATTTGTGGAACTCCTCCTAAAGGCATAAGAGCTTTAGGTATATCTTTCCCAATCAGACCTAGTCTTTGACCAAATCCTGCCGAAAGAATAAATGCACGCATAAAATATTTTAATTTGAAAAAACTGAATCATTTCTAATGGTAAGCGCTACATCTTCTGGTCGTATTGGAAGTTGATAAAACCGATGTCCCACAGCATCCGTAACTGCATTCGAAATAGCTGCAAGGGTCGGAACCATTGCACTTTCACCAACACCTTTTGCACCATATGGCCCTGTTGAGTTTTTTTCTTCAACTATAATTGTATTCATTTCAGGGGTATCTGAAGAAACAGGTATTTCATATCTTGCAAAATCTGGTGTCAAAACTTTCCCCTCATGAACTTCTACTTCTTCAATAAGAGCCTGTCCAATCCCCATTTCTATACCACCTTGAATTTGTGCAATAACACCTTGGGGATTAATAGCCCTGCCAACATCGTGGGCAGCTGTGACATTCAAAACCCAAACTTCTCCAGTTTCAGGATTAACTTTCACATCTGCAACTTGGACACCATAACTATAGACCATAAATGGATCGCCTTTACCCGTTTCTGGATCAAAAGTTAGAGGCCCAGTAGAGAACCAACCATGACCATTAATCTGTTTTCCTAAAAACAAAGCTCTCTTTACCACCTCGCCAAAATTAACAAAACGATTTGGGGTACTCTTAATAAATATTTTTCCTCCTTTAAAAGACATATCTTCTAAAGAACACTCAAGCATATCTGCAGCAACAGGAGCAAGTATTTCGCGGATCTCTAAAATCGCTTGGCAAATTGCATTGCCGGGAATAGTAGTTGAACGAGAACCGGCTGTGAAACCGCTCTCAGGCATAGCATCAGTATCGACAGGCATCATCCTTACATCTTTAAAATTTACACCTAAAGCTTCTGCAGCAATTTGGGCCAAAACAGTGTTTGATCCTTGTCCAAGTTCTATAATTCCCACACTAACTTGAACTTTCCCGTCATCTGTAACGTGAACCTGTGCACCACATGAATCAGATGGACCAGCAGCCCCCGTAGAATACCAAAACCCAGCTACTCCTCTTCCATAAAGAAATCCATCTTCATTTAGCGAAACCTCTCTTGGATGTTTAAGAAGAGAGTTTTCTGCTTCATCTAAACATGAGATAAAACCTACACTTTCTTTCAAAATCTGACTAGTTCCAGTTTTTGAGCCAACCCTAAATCCATTTATTCTTCTTAGTTGAAAAGGATCTATCTCTAATTTTTTGGCTAATTCATCAATTTGTGATTCAATTGCAAAGTGTACTTGTGGCACACCTAAACCTCTCATCGCACAAGTATTGATACTATTAGTAAAGATCATAAATCCGTCAACTTTAATGTTTTCACACTCGTACGCACCAGGAGAGTGTATAATCAACTTCTTTAAAATTCCTGGACCAACTGCAGTATATGGACCTTTATTTAAATATATTTTAATTTCCATTGCTACGATTTTTCCATTTTCTTTTGCGCCAATTTTATGGTGTATAATTGCAGGAACTCTTTTTGCTTTAGCACCTAAAGATTCTTCTCTACTATAATTATATATAACGGGTCGTCCAGTCTTTAGAGCAACTAGTCCAGCCCGCATTGCTATCTCTATAGAAGTTTCTTCTTTTCCTCCAAAACCACCTCCTGGTTGGGTAGATATAAATTGAATTTCATTTTGACCAAGACCAAGGACTGGTGAAATTACCCTTCTCACCATATGAGGACATTGTGTAGGTCCTGTACAAGTTATACTTCCATCAGGATTAGGAATAACATATCCTGCATCTGGTTCGAGATAAGCATGATCAATCATTTGAGTTTTATATGAATTTTCTATAACTACATCTGCATCATCGAAACCTTTTTTCACATTTCCTTTTCTTATTTTGTAATGTGCAAGAACATTTTCTTTCGCAATTGGATGTTCTGAATGAATTGTTGGTGACGTTTTTTTCATGGATTCGATAGGATCAAAAATGGCTGGGAGATCTTGGAAAGTTAGTTTCACTAGAGAAGCGGCGATTTCAGCTTCTTCTATAGATTCAGCAGCAACTAAAGCGACTACATCCTGTAAAGAATGATATTTATCTTCAACTAAGACTGGTTGATCCTTTGCCATCATCCCATATTTTTTTTCGCCAGGAATATCCTTAGAAGTTAAAACGGATACAACACCTTTTGAACTAAGAGCCTTAGAAAAATCTATCTTTTTCAAAATACCATTTGGTGTGGGAGATAAAACTGGAGCAACATATAATGGGTTTGTTATTTTGTGATCAGCAGAGAATACTGGAGATCCATCTGCCTTAGGGGGTGCATCTACTCGAGGTATATTTTTTCCTACAATATCACCACCATCACCAGGACTTCCAAAAAGCTCTTGATAAAATCTTTCCGACATACAATCTCTCCGAATTTATTCTTCGTCTGAATCTCTTTTTTTCCTTCTCATAAGCTCTTCAATTTCGTCGGCTACTTCGTCTCCAGGGGGAAGTTCTTCCTCAAAATCTGTGGAAAAATCTGTGCTATTAAGATCTATTTCTTCATGAGACATTATGACCTCATCCTCTAATTCTTCTGAATCTAAATCAGTAACATATTGCGAAAGTTTAGAGTCCTTCGAAATTGCATCGTCAACTTTTCGAGAAAACGCCTCAGAATGATTTTTTAGAGTTTCTAAATCTAGAGGGATTTCTGATAATTCTGCAAATTTTTCTAGTAATGTGTAAGCAACCTTGGGATTTTTTACATTAGCTAAATAATGCGGGACATTACCCCAAAGAGAAATCGAATCTAAGTTATTCCTCTGAAAAGTATTCTGCAGGATACCTACAATTCCAGTTGGACCTTCATAGTCACTTAAATCGACTCCTATACTTTTTGCAAGTTGCGGATTACTTGCTAAACATACCAACATCACCTCGTTTAAATGTGACGAAGCACTTAAAAAAGCACCCATCGTTACAGTAATTGTTGGGTTAATTTTTTTTATGAAGTCTAACATACAAATTGAAAATGACTTCCACCTAAAATGCGGTTCTTTTCCTATACCTATAACAACATCTCTCTTCTGAGAAGGAATAGAAAAATAGTAAAATTCATTTTCCGGCCATTCGATTACTCTTTCTCCTGAATTGTCTAAACTCACTGTGGGGCGAGTATCAGAGAATTCAAAGAAATTCTCTGAATCTATATGAGCAAATCGTTTAGCAGAATATTTCTTTATTAAGTATGTCGCCGCCTCTGTTGCAGATTCGGCTGCATCACTCCATCCTGAAAAAGCCATTAAGAGAACAGGATTTTTCAGAGTGGGCTTTTCATCAAAAATTAAATGTTGAGATTCCATTTTTTCTCTTAATAAAAAAACATTAAATAACTATTGTCATTCTACAACGGAAAAAGATTTACAGCATCCTAAAATGTAAACTTGGAACTCCTTATTGCTATGAATTACTCGATGAAATACTCCCTAAACCGAGATTTGAATCAAAATCTGGAGATTTTTTATTTAGGAAATCTTGCTGAAGACGATCCCAAGAAGCAATATGCTGTGATGTATGATTCCTAAAATGTGGCATTACGTACCTTGCAAACAAATCAATAGAATGTCTTATATTCTCTTCTGAAGTCCACTCATGTGTAGTCATCATAAAACCACCAAATCCACCTGTTTCTTTTATAAATTCCTCAATAGCAGCAATTGCATCATCAGGTGTGCCAATAATCCATCGTCTATTCTTTGCACCAATTCTTGGTGTTATTTCATCAAATGGTTGTCCATAAAAATCTTCATATGCAGACTTAAATCCTATTGTTTTAAAATAATTCATTTCACGCGCAATACCTTCTTCTACTTCATCCCATGCTTTCTGACGGTTTTCTGAAAGATAAACAGAGGTTACTACTCTCCAGTTGTCTCGAGAAACAGAAGTCCCATGCTGTAAAGCAGACTTTTCCACTCTTGACCACTGATCAGTAAAATTAAGTTTTCCCTCTCTTAATTTCCCTGCCATCGAAAACAATATACATCCATGTTTTCCAGCCAAATCAAGAGTTTCTTCACTTCCTGAAGTAGCAATACATATCGGAATCCTAGGTTTCTGAAAAGAATGTAATTGCAAACCAATATCTTTCAGTTTCCAAAATTTTCCATCAAAATCAAACGGTTCACTTTTATCAAGCAAATTTATAATAATTTCTAAAGACTCTTCCATCATGTCCCACATTACATCTGGATTAATTCTAAAAAGCCTTTTATCTGAAATAAGACTGCTTGGACCTACTCCTAACATTGCTCTTCCCATTGTAAGATGATCTAGAAAAACAATCCGCTCAGCAACATGATATGGATGATGAAACGGAAGATTTATCACTGATGTCCCTAATTTAATCCTCTTTGCAGTAGCAGATGCTTTTGCTAATGCCATTTCTGGACAGGGCATATTTTCCCAACCGCCCGAATGATGCTCACCAATAAAAAATTCATCAAATCCAAGCATATCAGCAAAATTAACCAATTTTATATCTCTATCAAAAGCCAAAGAAGGATTTTCTTTAGGCTGATGAATCGGCATCATAAAAAAAGAAAATTTCAAAAATTGCTCCTTCATAAAAACGATTCTTCTCTAAAAAATATTTCTAATCGATCTTAAGATTAAAAACTTTCGACAAAAGTTCATATGTTTTTAAACGTGCTTTAAACGAGTGTAAGGTATTAACAATAATTAATTCATTGACTCCACATTTTTTTGAGAATTCTAGCAATTTTTCTTTAATTTGTTCAGGATTTCCAATTATAGTCCTTCTTCTTATACTATCAGCAAAGTTACGCTCCAACTCAGTCCAATTATATGAAAGAGACTCGTCAGGAGTAGGTACGCCTCCTCCTTCACCTCGTCTGCTCCTGAGCATCATTAGAGGTCTACTTTCTGCTAAATATTTCGCTTCTTCTTCGGTTTCTGCACAAACAACAAAAATTGCTAGGCTACCTAAAGGTTCTCTATTTTCAGATGAAGGTTTGAAATTTTTTTTATAATAATTCATTACCTGACTAGCTCCGTTTCCACTAATAAAATGCGCAAAACAAAACGAAACTCCAAAATGTGAGGCAATAATTGCTCCTTGATCGGAAGATCCTAATAACCACATTTGTGGGATACTTTCTCCAATAGGCATCGCATCAACTTTTTTAAAAGGATGATCATCATGAAGATCTCCTGATAGCCAGCATCTAAGATCTCTTATTTTCTGAGGAAATCTATCTACATTAAAATCATCAGAATTCAGTGATAATGCAGAAGAAGTTAAACGATCAGCTCCAGGAGCACGACCCAAACCTAAATCAATTCTACCAGGATAGATTGATTCAAGAACTCTGAAATTTTCTGCAACTTTTAAAGGGCTATAATGACTTAGCATAACCCCTCCAGAACCTACGCGGATAGTGGACGTTATAGATGCTAACTGTCCTATAAGAACTTCCGGAGATGTTCCTGCAAACATAGGATGGCTATGATGCTCAGCTACCCAAAATCGATAGTAACCCAATTCTTCTGCTTTCTTTGCAAGAAGTAACGTTTCCCTAATCGCATCAGATGGGGTACAGCCTTTACGAATTGGGGATTGATCTAAAACACTCAAACGTAACATCGAATTGTTTTCCTAAGGTAATTTTTCTGGACGAATCTCTATAAAACTTTTTACATTTACGACATCTGTTATTCCGCAAATCACATGAACAATTCTCTTTTTATCTATTAGATTATATGCCTCTCCCATCAAAAAAACTTTACCCTCTATAGTTCGCCATTGAGTATTAAAAATTGAGGAATTGCCTAATGCTATAAGTTTCAGTCTTATTGTTTGATCTATCAAAAAGTCATCTAACATGGAATGTCTATCATTAGATTCTCTTAAATCTGTATTTTTTTTACATTCTCCCATCACCATATCATTAATATTCTGTTTTTTTGTATAAGTAATTTCATTATATAATTTTTCTACCTTAGGATAATTTAAAACATAATTTTGAATCTTATTGTACATAAAAAAATCTCTCGTTTTACCAGTCAAAAGAACTTTTCGATTCCATACATTAACATTTACTTCTAAAAGAGTGTTCGGATCTAAACTCAGCAATCCTGAAACAATTCCTGAACGCATTGAGAAATCAAAAATTTGTTCTTCGTGCTCTCTGTCTTCTACAATCTTCTCGGCTAAACCTACAAAAGCATATTGACAGCCAGTAACGAAGTAAAAAAAAAGAATAAAAATAATTTTATAAAATGAAAAATTCATTCTATTTTCCAATATCGTTAAATTAGGAATATTTTATATATCTATGAGGGCAAAAATGAAACCTGTTGCATATCAAAATCAAAAGCGTCAATATACATTAAATTATTTTATTCATAAAATAGGTAACCTTATGACGCTAGAAAAAAATGCACTCCAGAAAAGCTGGAAAATTCTTTTTAATGAAACTATTGATGAAAAATCACTTTCTGACATTGAAAAAATATGCATTGATTCACTAGAATCTGAAAGAAAGATTTCAGATTTAATTTCTTCGGATATTGAGCCAATGCATAAGATTCCAAACCAAATTCTTCCTGGAAAATAAAATGCAAAAGATAACTAATTCTTACGCATTCGAAATTGTTTCCTCCATAAAAAATCGCGAGATCAGTGCATTGGAGGTAGCTAATGCTTATCTTTTAAGATGCAAGTCAATAGGCGAGAAACTCAACACATGGATAACTTTAAATGAAGAAGCTGTTATCTCTCGTGCAAATGAGATTGACGATCTGATAGAAACTGGCAAAAACCCCGGGGATTTATGTGGTGTTCCCATAGGGATTAAAGATCTTATTGACATGGAAAGTTATCCAACTACATCTGGAAGTTTGATTGAGAAAAATAATATTGCAAAATTTGATTCTACTATTGTTTCAAAATTAAAAGATGCCGGAGCAAATATATTTGGTAAGCTTAATCTTCATGAATTTGCTTTTGGACCAACCGGCCTCAACCCACATTATGGAGATCAAAAAAATCCCTGGAATCCAGAACATATGACAGGTGGGTCAAGCGGAGGATCCGGTAATAGTGTAGTCACTTCTCAAGTACCAATTTCGATTGGCTCAGATACAGGAGGTTCAATTCGTATTCCTTCATCTCTATGTGGTTCTTACGGATTTAAACCAACCTTAGGATTAGTAAGTAAGTTTCGTTGTATGCCTCTATCTTGGTCGCTTGACACTTTTGGTCCACTAACAATGTCTATTCAAGATTGTGCGCTATTTATGTCAGTTACCGCTGGATTTGATCCAAATGATTCATATTCTATTCATTCTGATCAGTTGAATTTCATTGATGAAGTAAAAAAGAACGATTTACATAAAACAAAAATAGGACATGCAAGAAGTTTTTATGAAAAAAACACAGACAAAAAAATTATCTCAAGATTAGATGAAATCCTACAACAAATTTCAAAATTAGGAATTGAAATTATAGAAATAGATATTCCTGATCTTGATTTAGCCTACGATGCCTGCACTTCCATTATGGTTTCAGAGGCAGCCGCAGTTCATGAAAAAAGAATGCGACATTTCTCAAATAATTATGACCCTCAAGTAATAGAAAGGATTAAACCTGGATTTTTCGTCCCTGCAACCACTTACATACAGTCACAAAGATTTAGAAGAGAATGGTCTCAAAAAGTAACGGATAAAATTTTTACGAAAGTTGATGCTATTTTAGCTCCTACAACTCCAATTGCAGCTCCTCTAAGAAGCGAACATAGTGTGCTTCTAAATGGAAAAAGGAAACAAACAAGAGGACTACTCATCTCTTTAACAAGACTATGGAATTTTTATGGAGGACCTTCTATTTCTTTTCCTATCGGGAACACAGAACATGGGCTCCCATTTGGGGCTCAATTAATGGGGCGGATACTAGGTGATGATAAACTGCTAGGAATAGCATATAGTTTACAACAAGAAAAAATTTGTAACGCACAAAGAATTTCTGAAATTTAGTAAATTCTTTTACAATTAACTATTTACTGTGGCCTTGAGCCCATAGGACCCATACGGAAACTGTCGCATAACGCCCTTATATCATCGCGTATAGAAGATAATTTTCCTTCATCTTCTATGTCGTCTAAGACATCAGATATCCAATTTCCAATAAGTTCTAATTCATTTTCTTTCATATTCCTCGAGGTAATAGCAGCAGTCCCAATTCTAACACCACTCGTAAATGCAGGCTTCCTAGTATCATATGGGATAGAATTTTTATTTACAGTGATACCTGCTTTTCCTAAGGCAATTTCAGCTTTTTTTCCACTAAATCCAGCTTCACTTAAATCCAATAAAATTAAATGATTATCGGTACCATCAGAAACTAGATTCAGGCCTCTTTCAGATAAAACTGTTGCGAGTTTTTTAGAATTTTTTACTATTTGGGAAGCATAATTTTTAAATTCATCAGTGGCGGCTTCTTTGAAAGCAACTGCTTTTCCCGCTATAACATGCATTAATGGGCCGCCTTGCATACCTGGAAAAATTGCTTTATCAATTTTGGATGCATATTCTTCATCACACATAACCATTCCGCCTCTGGGTCCTCTTAATGTTTTATGAGTTGTAGTTGTTATTATTTGTGCGTGACCAACAGGAGAGGGATGATCTCCACTTACTATCAAACCTGCAATATGAGCAATATCCGCCATCAAAATTGCATCAACTTTATCCGCAATTTCACGAAATCGAGCATAATCAATCTCTCTCGGGTATGCACTTGCACCAGCAACAATTATCTTCGGAGAACATTTTATTGCCTGAGCCTCAACATCATTAAAATCTATCAGATGATTTTCTGGATCAACACCATAACTTCCAACTTCGAACCATCTTCCAGAAAATGTAATTGGATGACCATGCGTAAGGTGACCTCCATGAGATAGATTCATCCCTAAAATTGTATCTCCAGGTTCCAATAAACCAAAATAAACTGCTGCATTCGCTTGTGCGCCGCTATGAGGTTGAACACAAGCATGATCTACTCGAAAAATTTCCTTCGCTCTTTCGATAGCAAGTGTTTCAGCAACATCAACAAATTCACAACCACCATAATAACGTTTTCCAGGCAAACCCTCTGCATATTTATTAGTCATGACACCACCAACGGCTTCCATTACCGACAAACTTACATAGTTTTCAGAAGCAATTAGTTCGAGTTCATCTGCCTGTCTATTTCTTTCATTTTCTATAGACCTATATAAATCTGGATCTGTCTGTGATAGTACCGAAGCCATTCAAAAACCTCCAAAAAAAATTATCCGCCTAAATATTGCCCCATTAACATAATCAAATCACCATCCTTAACTTTGCTATTTAAATCGTGTTCTATTCCCAGTAATGCATCGTTAACTACAATTTCTATATGTTCAGCCAGTTCACAAGATCCTCTATCCCACAACGCATCATCTAATGCCTTATAGCGGGTACTTAAACCCTTTAGTACAGAGAGAACCGTAGAACCTTCTTGAATATATTCTTCAAACACCTTACGACTACTTCCGTCTCCACCAACGAAAGTATTAGCCCAAGCTACCAGTTCAACTTTCACTCTAGCTTCTTTTGCTGATGAGTCAGATGTCATCGGGAAAATCTCAAGATTAGACTTTATCTTTAGTAGTATTCCACACAGCCTCAACTATTTCTTCTAGTTCTAGAGACTTCAAAGTATCTGGAGTCGGGCGACCCGTTTTCCTATCATAACCAACAGTTTCATACCAAATATCGAGCATTTCGTCCCAATTATCCATTATGGAAACACCAGAAATAGGTCCGTCAATCGGAGTAGAGCCATATCGTTTTGAAGGTTTCTCTAACTCCGGTCCAATTCCACAACGTAAATTAAAAGCTCTCATGAGTGCAGCTGTTCTTCTTCCAGCAAGCATTGCTTCATCAATACGAATATCCCATCCGGTTGCTGATTCAAGCGAACGACACAACATTTCCAAAGGAACCCTGGTAGTAAAAACACACGCCCCTAAAGAGTCTTCAAAATGACGTCTTCCCCTTAATGCTCCTACCTGTTTTGAAACAGCCTTTGGATCCTGGGGACGTATACTGGCAGGAAGACCAAGTTCGGTAGGAAAAACTGGTGGCGCCGTATCCATAGTTCCCCCACTTCCGGTACAAGTATCAAGCAGTTCTTCCCATCTAGAGCGATGATCATGTCCTCTTGGAGAATTACCCGCCATTGTATAAATAGCACAGTTCGCTGCTTCTCCACCTATTTCTTCAGAAGCTCTTTTCACGCCTTCGGCGAGGAGATCTCCAAAACCCTCTCTTGTTGAAATTAATTCTAGTAAGCGGGCCGCTCCAGATACGTCACCCCATTCTAGATGAAAACCTAATTGCTCTTCGCTTATAAAACCTTTTTCCTGACATTCCATGACCCATCCACAAAGCCAGCCAAATTCATTCACATCAACACAAGCTCGATCAAGCTGAGTATTTAACCAAGTCACTTCTTGAGGATCCGTTGCTCCAATAGCCCATCCTGCTCCAGACCACCCTTCATATTCTGGCTCATCAACGACCTGTCCTTTGTAACGACCAGATGAAATTACTTGCATATGACAGTGTTTCATTCCACATGAATTACACTGATGCCCACGGTGGTCAAATCCTTCCCTCAATCCTTTTGCTTCCCATATATCTGTATCTACACCATCTGGCCAAACATTTGTTGTATAATTCTTTATGGGTAGTGCACCCATTCCAACCATATTACGGACACCACCTAAAGTACCATATTCATATAAAGATTTAGTGGAAGGATCATTTTGTAAACTATGCGCCATCTCCTCCGAACAAGAAAAAAGAGCTTGTGGAAAAGCGACCTTAATGCCCTTTTTTCCTCTTTCTATTGCAACCGCTTTTACTTTTTTCTTTCCCATCACGGCGCCACAACCATTCTTACTAGCTACATGCCCATAATCTCCTTGTATTGCAGCGAAACGAACTAAATTTTCACCCGCGGGACCTATGCTATATACACTTAAATTGTGTCCATTTAAATTCAACTCTTTTTCGAGTGTTTCTTGAGTCTCCCAGGTATCCTTGCCAATAAGATTCTTTGCACTTTTAATATCAACACCGTCTTCATGTATATGTAAATAAACCCACTCTTCTGACTGACCCTGAAAAATTACTGCATCGTAACCACAATACTTTATATTTGCGCCAAAGAAACCATTTGCTTGAGTATTAGTAGATCCATTTGTCATTGCACCTCGCGTAACAACCGTTAAGCCACCGGTTCCCCATACAGGCAATCCTGCTAAAGGTCCTGTTGCTAAGACAAGTCTGTTATCCGGATCATCCCAATTAACTTCGCTTGGAACTTCCTCCCATAAAATTTTTGCCCCAAGACCCGCACCTCCAATCCACTTACGACGGTCGGCCTCACTGAACTCTTCTTTAGAAATTAAGCCGGATGAAAGATCTACTCTCAAAATGTTTCCCGCATAAGAAAAAGGTGAATTCGACAAAACTAAATCCTTTTTTTTAAGATGAGATTGAAATACTTTTTTCAGGAATCGAGGGACTACCTACCAAAGTTTCAGGCAACAGTTTTCCTACAGAACCAGACGCTAAAAAAGCACGTTTAATATCAAATGGATTCCTTCTTATATGTTCTTTCCATTCAACAAGATCGCTCTTTGTGTAAATTAACCCTTTCAGCATTCCAATGTCGTTGGTGTGCCATATATCATCACCCAAACCAATTGCAATAGCTCCTATCATATGCCCATGATCGAAAACCATTTTTCTATAAGATGGCCTGACAGAATTTTCCTTTATTATTTTATCAGAACCCTCCTCACTCCAAGATCCAAAACTAGCTATCTCTAAACCAAAAACATCTAAAATATTCATTAACAGACTTCCTTTATATTGTATTTCTTTTCCTAACATATTTGATCCAGCAATCCTTCCATGCTGCACTGCGGTAGGCTCAATAGCGTGAACCGCTCTTTCACCTGTCACAATATCTACACCTTTTGCAACGTCTCCAGCTGCGTATACATTAGCAATATTCGTACGACAAAAATGATCAATAGGAATACCGTCATCTAAGATAACATCAGAATTTGCAAGCCAATCAATATTAGGCTTTATTCCCGTAGCCATAATAACTAAATCAGTTTTTAATTCCGTGTCATCGTCAAAATTTATAATTTTTTCGTTTTCAAAATCATCTATTGAAGAAACTCTACAGTCTGTCTTTACATCTATCCCTTTTGACACCAACCAATTATTGACTATGTTCGCACCCACATCATCTAACATTCTCGGCAAAATACGTTTCTCTACCTCGACTATAGTCAAATCTACACCTCTACTAATCAGGGCATTAAGAATAGTAAAAGAAATAAAACCAGCTCCAATCATAGTTACACGTGTATTTTTTTTAATCTTACCTGTTACAGCTCTGGCTTGAGACAAAGTCCAAAAGCTATATATATTTTTACCGTCTGAACCTGGAATTGCGGGTTTAACAGGAGAGGATCCTGTTGCAATTAAAAGATTGTCATAATCAACTTCTTCTTCATTTTCTAAAATAATCTTGTTATTTTTTGTGTCTAATCCTTTAACTTCCTTCCCTAGTTTTAATTCAATATTTAAATCTTCTAACCTTGTCTTTGATGCTGTAAAAACATGAGATTCTCCGATTTCCTTAGAAAGATAATATGGTAAAACCATTCTCGAATAAGGAGACTCGTTAGAGACAAGTACAATACTTGAATTGCCAAGATCCGATTCCCTTAAAGTTGTAATTGCATTCCAGCCAGCGGTTCCACCACCAACGATAACGTGTCGAACCATGATTAACCTACCTCTAAAGAAAGAGGACCACTAGGACCTCTTGAACGTTCGTTTGCAAAGCTTCCAATCCAATCTAAATTTTTATCAATCTCTACATATTCAATAGCACCCGTAGGACAAACTGTTTGACAAGCAGGATTCCCACCACATAAATCACATTTAAATGCCTTATGAGTTTCTGGATCGAAGAAAATAGTTCCATAAGGGCAGGCAATCGTGCAAAGTTTGCAACCTACACACAAATCATCCTTTATTTCTTTAGCTCCAGGAGAAGATATAGAAATTGCCTCTATAGGACAGGCAGTCATACACCATGCCTCATCACATTGTGGACAGGTGTATGGAGCATAACTTGTATGATTTTCAAATGCAGACACTCTAATTACCGATTTAGAAGGTCTGAATGTTCCTGTTTGTTCATAAGAACATGCCAATTCACATCGCATACAACCTGTACATTTTTCAGGAATCATTTTTAAGATCTTCATAAAATCTCCAGGATGGAAACTAACTAAACACAATGATTATAGGAAATAGACAAAAACAATTCAAACATTTTACGATAATCGTTACTTTTATTTTTCTGTAGGAAAATTAATTTAACTTCCCATACTAACGAAAAGAGCACCAACAATTGAAATGATACCACCTAATATTACCTGGAAAGACAGACGTTCAATTTTCTTAAAGAAAAACCATGAAACGAGAATCACAAAAACCAAAGAAAGTCTTCTAATAGGAACTACTTCAACAATATCACCATTCTTAATTGCAGTCCAAAAAGTCAATCCCGTCATTACATTAAACAAACCTGCAAACAACATTGTAGTTATTGCTTTCTTATTCCAAGAAAAACTTATGAAGTTTTCTTTCTTTTTACTCAAAAAAAGTGAAATAAAACATTGAAGAACAACCGCAGCACATGACGCAATTGCAAGTCCTAGAGAAGCACAAGGGATAGAGTCAAAGGCTAACTTTCTAAAAGTAGGGGAAAAAGAAAAAAACATTGCACTTATCACCGGAAGAAAATAAAAAAACAATTTAGCAACTTTATTTTTACTTCTCGCTTCATAAACTAAAATCATACCACCTAAAACAACAAGTATTGTTCCAATAGCAATAGAAGAATTAAGTTTTTCTCCAATGAATATGATAGCTACCATCGACGACCAAATAGGTGCTGTTTGATAAAGAGTTTGAGTTCTCGCAAGTCCAATGTTGAAATACGAAATATTATTAAAATGTCGCGCAACAAACTGGGCAAAAAAACCAGATAATGTAAAAAAAAGAACACCTTCTAAAGATAATTCAAAATATCTCCCTTCTAATAAGTAAACCGCAAAGGCAAGACTGCCAACAACAAAATTTGCAGCAATAGTTACTTCTTCTGGTCTTAAAAAACGAACGGCTTGTCTATAGAAACTCTGCGCTACAGATAATAACATTGCAGAAATAAGAGCTAAAAAATTCGGATGTATCAAATCTAACAAAGGAAACCTTTCTAATTTCAAAAGGAAAGAATAAAAACTGCAAGAATAGCGAATAAAATTCCCAGACCTTTTTTAAGAGTCAGTCGTTCTCTAAAAAAAAGGATAGACAAAAGCCCTGTGAACACAAAACTCAATTGAGCTATTGGTGTTACTACGATAGCTTCACCATACACCAACGCAAATGAAAGTGAAAGATAACTAGCAAAAGTCAATATTCCACAAATAAATGGGATGATAAGTGATAGCTTCTTCTTAGGAAGTTTTTCACGACGTATTAAGACATACGGAACAGTTAGTGTGAAAACTCCAAAAGTTTGAGCAGCTATCATTCCCGAAGGAAATGCACCGAAGAGAAGGCTTAATTTAATAAAGAATCCTATTAAACCAAATAAAAACATAGATAGAAATGCATAAAAAAAAGATATCTTTTCATCATGAAGAATAAACCTATTGAATCCAATACTTAAAATTGAAATAACACACAAGAAAATTGCAAGTGCTTTATAAATAGTTAAATGCTCATTTAAAAACGTTATTGCTAATATTGAGGTAATAATAAAATTAAGTCTTATAATGGTTACTACTGAAATTGCTCCTGTTTTTTTTAGAGAAAACAAAACAAAAAGAAATGCTAAAAAAGCCATGAAACCATTCATAAAACCTAATATTAAAAAATCATTCCAGATAAGTTCTTCTCTAAAAAAAGCTACAGCAAAAGCAGCAGGTAAAAAGGAAAAATTTTGAAATAGCATAAACGTTGAAGGTTTGACATCCCACTTGTGAGACAGTTTATATAAAAAATCACTACACCCAAGAGAAAATAATGAAAAAAGCGCAAAAATTATCGCTGGTGCCAAGCTATTCTCCTATATTAAATAAAATAAAATAGGAACAAATTCACTAGAAAATAATTCACTATTGATATAAAACAACCTAGGAGTTAAGAAAATTTAATATTCTACATTGCTTGTAATACTAGATTAAAGAATAAATTAATCCTAGGAGTGTAAATGCAAAAAGCATTAATAACTGGAATTACCGGTCAGGATGGTGCATACCTAGCCAAGTCTCTTTTAGAAAAGGGAATTAAGGTATTCGGTGGCCAGAGAAGAAGTACCACTATAAGATACTGGCGATTAGACGAGATGGGAATTACAAAAGATATAGAATTCGTAGAATTAGATCTTTTAGATCATGCCAATATAAGGAGAGCCATGGAAAAAGTAGAACCTGATTATGTTTATAATCTTGCTGCACAATCTTTCGTAGCTTTGTCTTTTGAACAACCTGAATTAACAACACTTATAGACGCTATGGGGGTCTTAAGATGTTTAGAAGCCATAAAACAAGTAAATCCTAAAATTAAATTTTATCAAGCTTCATCATCTGAACAATTCGGAAACGTACAAGAAGTTCCTCAAAATGAGAAAACGAAATTTTGGCCAAGATCTCCTTATGCGTGTGCAAAAGTGTTTGGTCATAATATAACCGTAAATTATAGAGAATCATACGATATGTTTGCTTGTTGTGGAATTCTATTCAATCATGAATCTCCTCATAGAGGAGAAGAGTTTGTAACAAGAAAAATATCAAAAGGAATAGCCTCATGGTTGATTAATCACGAACCAATTGTTCTCGGAAACTTGGAGGCTAAAAGAGATTGGGGTCACGCAGAAGATTTCGTCGAGGGTATGCAATTAATGATGAACCACGAAAAACCAGACGATTATGTCTT
>CAZLCI010000045.1:0-17834 GCA_964558115.1 uncultured Nitrospinaceae bacterium
GTGCAGAAACTGATCTAGATTTAGGGCATTATGAAAGATTTACACATGCAAGAATGGGGAAAGTAAATAACTTTACAGCAGGAAAAATATACTACAATGTAATTAGCAAGGAACGTTCTGGAGATTATTTAGGAAGAACTGTTCAAGTAATTCCACATGTTACTAATGAAATACAGGATTGTTTTAAAGCAGCAGATCAGGGGCAAGATGTTGTTATCTGTGAGATCGGGGGTACTGTTGGTGATATAGAGAGTCTACCCTTTCTTGAAGCGATTAGACAGTTTCGAAATGAAATGCAACAGAATGATGTTGTACATGTTCATGTGACTTTAGTACCTTTCATTAAAACCTCAGAAGAACTAAAGACAAAACCTACTCAGCACTCTGTAATGAAACTCAGAGAAATAGGCATACAACCTGATATTCTCCTTTGCCGCACAGAGATGCAACTAGATAATGACTTAAAGGAAAAAATCTCTTTATTTTGCAATGTTTCTCCCGAAGCCGTTATAACTGCTGTCGATGTCGATTCTATTTATGAAGTTCCTTTGAAATTTAATGAGGAGGGATTAGATAGAATTCTTGTAGAATTTTTACGATTAAATACAGAAAATCCAGATTTAGTTTTTTGGAAAAATTTTGTAAAAAAAACTAGAGAAAGTGAAGTGGTTGTGAAAATAGGTATAGTTGGTAAATACGTCGATTTAAAAGAATCTTATAAGTCTCTTTCGGAAGCTTTGTCTCATGCAGGTTTTTCATCTGATGTACGTTTAGAAATTTCTTATATAGATAGTGAAGAAATTGAAGAGAAGGGAGCAGAAAACCTACTTGGGGAAGTTGATGGAATTTTAATTCCTGGTGGTTTTGGAGAAAGAGGTTTCGAGGGAATGATAATGGCTTCTAAATACGCCAGAGAGAAAAAAGTTCCTTTCCTTGGTATTTGTCTAGGTATGCAATGTGCAGTGGTTGAATTTTCTAGAAATGTTTGTGAGCTTTCAAATGCAAATAGCTCAGAGTTTTCAGAAGATACACCTTTCCCAGTAATTGCACTTTTGCCCGGCCAAGAAAATTTAGATTTAGGTGGAACTATGCGCTTAGGATCTTACCCCGGAGTCTTGAAGTCGGATACCTTAGCGTCCAAAATATATAATGGTTCAAATAAATTTGAGGAGAGACATCGTCATAGATACGAATTAAATAATAAATACCGAGATTCTATGGAAAAGAATGGATTGATTTTTTCAGGAATTTCGCCGAATGATGAATTAGTTGAGATCATTGAAATTTCGGGTCATCCTTTTTATTTCGGATGTCAATTTCATCCTGAATTTAAAAGTGCACCGTTTTCTCCTCATCCTGTTTTTGTGTCTTTTGTAGAAGCTGCAAAAAATGCCCGAAGTGAACTTTTTAAATGAAAATTAATTTCATGAGTTTGAAATTAGGGACGAAAATTGAATTTATCAAGAGAAGTTAGTGTTGGCGATTTTGTGATTGGAGGGGATTCTGTTCCTGTTTTGATTGCGGGTCCGTGTGTTATAGAAAACAAAGAAATTACGTTCAAATGTGCAGACGAACTCAGGAAAATATCTGATGAGCTAAATATAAATGTAATTTTTAAATCATCTTTCGATAAGGCAAATCGAAGTTCATCATCTTCTTTCAGAGGTCCTGGATTAGAAGATGGATTAGCTATCCTTTTAGAGGTAAAAGAGAAAACAGGGTTGCCAATTTTATCTGATGTCCATTCTGTTTTTGATATTGAACAATCGGCAGGAATTCTTGATATTCTTCAAATACCTGCTTTTCTATGTAGACAGACTGATTTGATTAAGTCAGCAGCTGAATCTGGAAGAGTTGTCAATGTAAAGAAAGGTCAGTTTCTCTCTCCTTCTGACATGAAAAATGTAATTTTGAAATTTCATGGTTTTGGCTGTGAAAGCATTTTAATTACAGAAAGAGGAACGACTTTTGGATACAACGATTTAGTTTCCGATATGCGTTCTATTGTTAAAATGCGAGAGACTGGATGTCCAATTATTTTTGATGCTTCTCATAGTATTCAGAGTCCAGGATCTCTTGGAAACCAAAGTGGTGGGGATAGAGAAATGATTTTTCCATTGGCCAGGGCTGCTTCTGCAGTAGGTGTTGATGGATTTTTTATTGAGTGTCATCCATCACCAGACGATGCCTTGTCTGATGGACCAAGTATGCTCAACTTGAAGGATTTGTACGAAGTTACCAAGACCCTTATTGCGTTAGATAACATAAGTCGAAATTCATAATTTTTCAGAAAAAAGTTGTAAAAAGAGTGAGTTTTTTCCGTCAATTTAATCCATATATAAGTGATTTCATGAAATTGAACAAGAAATCAATTTTTTTTGCCATTCTTTTAATTTTTATTTATCTTATTTCTCTAGAAAATTCTGAATCTAGAACTCATCTTGAAAATAAAATTATAAATCAGGAAATTAAAGAATTAGAAATTAAAATCCGTTATATGGTAAAGAAGGGAAATCGTAAAAAAGCTATTGAGTTGTTAAAAAAAGCATCTTCGATTTCGAGTAATAGAAAATTATCATTGAAATTCAAACTTGCAACCCTTTATTTTCAAGATGCGCAATTTTCTAAATCTCTTTTAGAATTACGTGAATTATTAATAATAGATCCCCAATATATAGAAGCGATTATTCTGTCTGGAGATATTCATTTCAAAAAAAAGTACTTTAGGAAAGCTCTAGAAAAATATAAAAATGCTCTAGAGTTAGACAAGGAAGATAGTGTTGTATTAGAAAGAATCAATTTAATTAATTCGATAATTTCAAAGCAAAATATTCAGAAAAAAATATTTTATAAAGGACCACATCCTATTGCCATATCAATAGAAGTGGAAAAATTATTTTTTCTGAAAGATTATGAAAAAGCTAAAGTATTGATCGAAAAGAATTTAAAATTTTATCCTGATAATCCAAAGCTTTTGCTTTTAATTTCGAAGACTTACGAAAAGTTAGGATATCCTAATAAAGCTATTCTTGGATATAAGAAAGTTTTGAAAATTGCTCCTGATTGGTTGGACGTTTATGATAGTTTAGCCAAAATTTATATTCGTTCAGGAATGTTTAGAAATGCAATAAATATATATAAAAAAGGTGGATCGATACATAAAACAAATATAGATATGTATTTGAAAGCTGCCAAACTTTATCAAAAGAGAGGTCTTTTAAAAAAATCACGAAAATTTCTTGAAAGAATTTTAAAAAAACATCCAAATTCGAAAAAAGTTTTATTGGAATTAGGTGAATTATTTTGGAAGGCTAAGAATATAAGCAAGTCTAAAAAATACTTTAAAAAATTACTTTTAAATTCTCCAGAATCACATCATGCTTTGAATAGACTTGCTTGGTTTTGTTCAATGAAAATGAATTGTTTGGATAAAGGGATTCAAATGTCTAGAAGGTCTTTAGAACTTTCTCCGGAAAATCCATCTTATCTAGATACTCTCGCAGAATTGCACTTTAAAAAGGGTGAACGTATAAAGTCTCTTGAGTACATAAAAAAAGCAATTCTGATTAAACCTAGAAATATTTACTATAGATTGCAACTTAAAAAATTCAAAAAAAAATAATGACATTTCAATTCTTTTTTCATAGAATTTACTTAAATAGTTAATTTTTTGGAGGATAGTAATGGGCATTCTAACTATATCTAGAGAACTGGGTAGTGGTGGAGATATTATTGCCAAGCTGGTAGCTCAAAGTCTTAATTGGACGCTCTTGGACAACAATGCTTTTGCAAAATCGGCTGAAGAATTTGGTTATGTTCGTGAAGAGCTTGAGCATATTGATGAACGAAAACCAGGCCTTGTAGAACGTTTCTTCAGAGACAGTCAATTAGTTTATCATGATATAGTTAGAGCTATAATGTTTGAGTATGCTATTAAGGGAAACTGTGTTTTGCTTGGTAGGGGAAGCAATATCATTTTGTCAAATATACCAGGTGTCTTAAAAGTTCGAATAATTGCTCCAATGGATGTTAGAGCTAGTCGTTTGGTTGAAAACGAAGAGATTACAAAAAGTATGGCAGAGAAATTTATAGAACATAATGATCAAGAAAGAACTTCTTATTCTCGACATTTTTTCAATGCAGAATGGGGAGAAGCAGTGAATTTTGATCTTGTTATTAACACACAAAATCTCAGTTTTGAGGATGCAAAACAATCTATTTTAGAACTTTTGAAAGAAAATAAAATGTTTCAGATTGATACTTCAGCCTTAGATATTCTTAAAGATCTTTCTTATTCTCAAAAAATCAAAGCTAAATTAATGGCAGATCAAAGAATTGACGCTACAGGTATTAATGTTTCTATAGGAGAAAATAATATGCTTTTGATTTCGGGAAGAGTTAATAGTGAAGAAGAGAAAGAAATAATTAATCAGTTGTGCAAAGAATTCCATCCTGAAGGAAAATTTGAGAATGAAATTCTAATCGTGCCACCAATAGAAGGATGGTATCCTGTATAAAAGTATACTTAATTTTTATTCTAACATTTTCCTAGAGCTTGATTTATATCGTCTCTCAGAATTTCAAAATCATCTAAGCCAACGGAAAAACGTATTAGACCTTCTGGAATACAAGTAAGAAGAGAATTCTCTTTTTCTAGATCAGGGTATGCCATTTTGGCGTGATGTTCAGCTTGGCTCTCGATACCTCCAAACCCTGCTGCTAGAAAAGAAACTTCTAGATTGTCAATAAATTTATCAGTAATCGTACGGTCTTTCATTTCAAAACTTATAAGTCCTCCAAAAGTATTCTTTAGGTATTTTAAGGCGTTATTGTGATCAGGATGACTTTCAAGTCCTGGATAAAAGACATTTTTTATTTTTTTGTGACCTTCTAGAAATTCCGCTAGTTTTAAAGCTGTTTCAGAAATTCTTGCCATTCGAATTCCAAGTGTTTTCATTCCTCTATGTAATAAAAATGCTTCGTTTATTCCTAGATTTGAACCTAATAGCATTCTTTGTTCTTTTAAGGCATCTATTAAATTTTCAGAAGCTGAAATTGATCCAGCAACTATATCGTTGTGTCCCGATAAGTACTTAGTAGCACTATGTATGACAAGATCTGCTCCATATTCCAATGGGTTTAAGATAGCGGGTGAAGCTATTGTTGAGTCAACAATTAAATGAACCTTATTGCTATGGCACCATTCTGACAATTTTTCTATGTCAGGGATAGAGAGAAGAGGATTTGAAGGAATCTCAACGAAGAGTACTCTAATTTCTTTTTCTTCAATTTGTTCAAGAGTATCTATATTAAAATTCGAAATAGTTAAAATTTCAATTCCGTATTTAGACAGAATTTTGTCGGCAAGATCTCTAGTATGTCGATAAGTAGTTTCAGGTAAAATTAATTTCTTTCCTGGTCCAAGTAAAGAAATTAGAGAACAAGTTATTGCAGCCATTCCACTTGAAAACAAGAGTGAAGATTCAGATTTCTCCAAACCAGATAAGTATGCTTCTGTTGCAACAGTGGTAGGATTTTCAAAACGAGAATAAAGAAATTTGTTTTTCTCTTCTCCATTATGAAATCTTGCCAATTCTGCAGTGTCTTTGAATGAGAAAGAAGCTGTTTGATATAGTGGTGCTATAAGCGGGTTTTTATCAGATACATTTTTCAGATCATTCGATTCTTTTTTACTCATAGATTTTCTCTAAATAACAAATTATTTATTTTCTTTGAAAAATTTGTCTAAAGTGAATAAAACTTTATCTAAATCATTAGGCAAATCAACAGGTTTGTTTGCATGTATATTTGAAATGTCATTAATTTGATCTTGGTGATATCTAATTTTTACTTCTGTAAATTTCAGTCCATGAGCAGTAGAAATCACCACAACCTTTTCCTTAGGGTCTATTTCCCCTTTTTTGATTAATTTTTCCAAAACCGCTAAAGCAACACCAGTTTGAGGGCAGTTATACATACCCGTTTTATCTGCTCTAGCCATTGCGTTTGCAAGTTCTTCTTCAGAAGCTTCTTCCACAATTCCATTGAAATGTTTAAGAGTTTTTATCGCACGCTTAAAACTCACAGGATTTCCAATTTGGATTGCAGTAGCAAGAGTAGTTTCTGCTTTCATAGATTCAAATGAATTAAAATTATTTATATAAGAGCGGTAAAGGGGATTCGCATTTTTTGCTTGTGCACAAACAAGTCGAGGAAGTTTATCTATAAGACCTAGTTGTTGCATTTGAAGGAACCCTTTTCCCAATGCGCTAATATTTCCAAGATTCCCTCCTGGGATAATTATTATATCAGGGACTTCCCAGTTAAATTGTTGTGTAAGTTCTATACTTACAGTTTTTTGTCCTTCTAATCTAATTGAATTAATGCTGTTAGCAAGATAAATAGGATATTTTTCGCAAACTTTTTGAACAATCTCCATGCACCCGTCAAAATCGGTATCAATCGATAAAACTAATGCGCCATTTGTAATAGGTTGAATTAATTGGGCAACGGAGACTTTATCTTTTGGAAGAAATATTAAAGATGGTATATTTGCAGCAGCAGCATAAGCTGCAAGTGCTGCAGAGGTGTCTCCTGTTGAGGCACATGCAAGAGCTTTTATCTCTTTACCATCATTAATCATTTGTTTTGTTGCGGAGACTAAAACAGTCATGCCTAGATCTTTAAATGACCCTGTATGACTATTCCCGCATTGTTTTATCCAAAGCTCTGAAAGTCCAAGTTCTTTCTCAAGTCGCTCTGCCCAGAATAAATTAGTTCCACCTTCATAGAACGAAATAATATTTTCATTTTCGACATTTGGAAAAATCCACTCTTTTTTCCCCCAGACTCCGCTTCCATGTGGCCAATTATTTCTCTTGTATCTATCATCGAATAAATGTCTCCATTCGGAGGCGCTCTTTGACTGAAGTTCTTTTAAATCATGTTCTACTTCGAGTAGTTCCCCACATTGACGACATCTATAAATTGTCTCGAAAACAGAATAAGAGGTTTCACAATTTTCATTTGTACATTTTAACCAGCAATTATAATTCATATGACACCCGTCTTAAGGTCTGAAGATTTTAATGTTGCCAATAATTTCTTAGACAATATTTACGAACTTTAATGTTATATAGAGTATTTGTAAACAAGGTGGTGAAGAAAGGAGTATTTGTTCTGGTTATACCACTGCTTCTTGTCTCATCCGCAAGACTTCTTTTTCATTTATAAAATAAACTATGACAGACGCCTGAATGCATAAGTAAGCAGCCAACATAAATGCAAGATTGTAACTACCGGTAATATCAAAAATATAGCCGCATAACCAGGCACTTAATCCTGCACCTAATTGATGACTTAAGGTTATCAGTCCAAAAAGGATAGCCACATTTTTACTGCCAAAAAAATCAACTGTCAAAGCTGAAGTTAGTGGAACCGTGGCAATCCAAGTCAACCCAATTAATAATGGAGTTGCCCATAGTGTGAAATCATTTTTATATAGAATGAATAAAATAAACCCTAAACTTCGAACTGCATAAACCATGCTGAGTGGTATTTTGCGACCTAATTTGTCCGAGAGTGGACCTACAATTAAGGTTCCGATTGTGTTCAAGCCACCTCCTACGGCAAAAGCTAATGCAGCTGTGGTAGCTGAAAAGTTTAAATCAGTCGCAAAAGGAATCCAATGAACAGTAATTACAGTAACTGTAAACCCACATGTAAAAAAACTTGATGTTAAAAGTATAAAAGGTTTTTTGTGTAGACACTCAACCCATGGGAGATCATATGGAAAAGGAATTTTTTTTGTTTCCACCTCTTTTTTGTTTTTTGAACTTTTAGAGCCTTTTGAAGGACTATCTTTGATTATAAAAAATGAAATAGGAATAATGGTAAATGCAAAAAGTATTCCTATGTACATTAATGCCGTTCTCCAAGTCACCATTTCAACTAAATAAGCAAAAATTGGTATCAAGCATAATTGGCCCAAACTGGTTCCTGAACTCATTATTGATAGGGCCATTCCCCTTCTATGTTCAAACCAGTTAGATAAAACAGGTGTTAAAGCGACAAAGCTGTTTCCTGTTCCACCTACACCTAAAAGAAAGCCATAAAAAAAATAGATACCCCAAATAGAGCTTATTTGGCTCATTCCCAATACACCTATAGTCGTTATTAACGACCCAAAAGCTATTACTTTTTTTGCCCCATAACGATTAATCATCAAGCCACCTATGGGTTGAGATATGCCGTATAAAATTAAGGCTAATGAAGCAGGAAGCGAAAGTGCAGCTCTGCTTAATTGAAATTCTTCCATCATAGGTTTGAAAAATATACCGAAGGATTGTCGTGCACTCATTCCCATGAAAATAAGAATAAATCCACCAGCTAAAACAAACCAGCCAAAATAAATCTTCTTAAACATTTTTTACTCTATTGCGAGAAATTGTTGTGGTATAATCTTTTTAGGCGCATTGACTAAGGTATATATTTAATCTCCAATTGACAAGCTAACTATTTTTTGAAGTTGTTTTTCGTAACTTAAAAGGTAATCAAAATGTCTTTTCCAAAGATTTTACATCCTCATCCTGGGCCTAAAACTTTAGATGCAATTTCTCGTCTAAAAGATACAGAAATGAAGGCTTCTCTTAGTTTTGGGATGAGTAAAAATGCCTTGATTGCTAAAAAAGCTTTTGGTTCTAAAATTGAAGACGTAGATGGAAATATTTTTCTTGATTTTGTCGCAGGTTATGGGTCTTTAAATGCTGGACATTGTCATCCAAAAATTGTTGATGCTGTATGCACACAAGCAAACCAAGTGCATCAAGCAATGTCAATGGGTTCAGAAGTTAGAATAAAAATGCAAGAGAAGTTATTGTCATTGTTTGACGGACCAAAAAGGAGCGTAATTTTAGGAACTGGAGGAAGTGAAGCTGCAGAAATTGCCTTGAAGATTGCAAGAAGAGAAACAGGGAAATCAGAAATTGTTGCTTTTACCGGTGCATTTCATGGAAGAACTCTTGGTTCCTTGGCATTAATGGGTAGAAAAATTCAAAGGGATGGCATTGGGTCACTGATTCCCGGTATTCACCATATTCCTTATCCTTATTTATACAGAAGTATTTTTGGTGAAAATGAAAATTCATGTATTGAAGGTACTATTTCTTTAATTGAAGAATTTCTGTCTAATCCAAGTAGTGGATGGGGAAATGTAGCTGCCATAATTATTGAACCAGTGCAGGGGAATGGTGGAATGATTCCAGCACCCATTGGATTTTTGAAAAGATTAAGAAAATTATGTAACAAACACAGTATAGTTCTTATTTTTGATGAAGTAATGAGTGGTTTTTGTAGAACCGGAAAGACTTTTGCTTATCAACATGAAGAAGATACTGAACCTGATATAGTAGTATTAGGAAAATCAATTTCAGCTGGATTCCCACTTTCAGCATGTGTCGTAAATAGTAGTATTGTTTCTTCAAATCCTGGGACTGAAGGGAGTACTTATGGAGGAAATTTAGTTTCTTGTGCGGCATCTCTAGCAGCCATGGAAGTTTATGAAGAAGAATCTTATGCCGAACGTGCAAAATTTTTGGGAGAGTATTTCTTAGAGAAATTAATTTCTCTTAAAGATAAATTTCAAATTGTCGGGGAGATTAGAGGAAGAGGCTTAATGGTAGGCATAGAGATGGTAGAGGACAGGAATAACAAGAATCCACTTTCGAAAGCAAAAAGGTGTAGTGAAAAGGCATTAGAAAAAGGTTTGCTTTTATATCCTGGTGGTCATTACTTGAATGTTCTTGCATTTTTACCACCTATAGTTATTGAAAAAGAAAATATTGATACTGCTGTTTTAATCATTGAAGAAGTTTTAACCGAAATTTCAAATGAAAATTGAGAATTTTTGGTAGATACATTTTCTAGAAATTTTGCCAAATTCCTTTAGAGTGCTTTTTGGCTAGTTTCTCAGCGTTTTGCAGTTTTTCCTGATACCGAATATTTGGGTATTTGATAACTGCTCTTGTGAAACCTCTAAGGATTAGTAGTAAGTTTACGAATGTTCCATCTTCTAAAAAGAGGTAATACTGCACTTGTCCGTATCGGTCTATAAGTTTTTTGTCAATTTCAAGTTTTACAGTCTGACCCTCTATTAATTTTTTTAAAAAATTAAAGCATGTTTTAGTAATAGTATTTTTTCTTTGATTTTTTGAAATCCCTATGAATGTAGATCTTTGTCCGCCTCCGATAAGGAAAGTGGAGCAGTCTATAACTTTTTTTACTTTTGTTGTTAATCTAGGGGGATAAGATTCTTTTTCTCTAGATTTAGCAAGAGATTTTTCGAAAAGACAGAATGATGATAAAATGAAAATACAGATTAAAAGGGCAAATATGCGAATATAAATAGGATTACTTTTATGTCTCATTTGCTTATTTTATCCTTCTATAATTTTATGAACGACTAAGTTAGATTATATCTTTGTAATTTTTTTAGCAATTTCAAGTTTTAATGACATGCTAATTTTTTAAACGATTTGTATTCTGACAGGAATAATTATGACTAAGATAAAGGAAATGAAATTAGGGGAACAGTATGACAGTTTCTTTTTTCTGCGCGAAAAATCAATAAAAGAAACACGTGCTGGAAAAGAATATATGGATATTATTCTTGAAGACAATACTGCAATGGTTCCTGCAAAAATTTGGGAGATAGAATCTCAGGTTTTTGGAGATATATCTTCTGGTGATTTTGTTAAGGCAAGAGTTTCTTTAGAGACTTATCGAGACCAAAAACAGTTAAAAATTTTTAAAGTTCGAAAAGTAAAAGAAGAAGACTATGACGAGGGATTTGATGAAATTTCTTGCTTCAGAAAAACTAATTTTGATATAGATGAAATGTGGGAGGAAATACGCGATATTTCTTCGAGTTGTTCTCCAATAGTCTCAGAGTTGTTGATTAATATACTCGATAAATTTTCTGAACGTTTTCGTGTTTGGCCTGCTGCAGTCAAAATACATCACGCTTATGTAGGAGGTTTGTTAGAACATACACTCTCGGTGACAAAGACATGTCTTTATTTTACAGATAAATATGATATTTCAAGAGATTTGCTTGTTTGTGCCGCGATTTTACACGATATAGGAAAGTTAGAAGAACTCTCTAAGAAAAGTGGTGCAGAATATACTGAAAAAGGTCAGTTGATAGGTCACATTGTTTTAGGAAGAGATATCGTTAGAAAACAAGCATCTGAAATTACGGATTTTCCAGAAGATTTTTTAGTGCTGTTGGAGCATCTGATTTTATCTCACCAAGGTCAACCAGAATGGGGAACTGTCAAAGTTCCTATGACTCTAGAAGCACTTATTCTTCACTATGCTGATGATATTGATGCAAAATTTAATCATGTCTCTAATTTCATTCTTGATGATGAGAGTGAAGGTTTATTTACTCGTCGAAATGCGATAATGAATAGGGCTTTTTTGAAGCAACAAAAAAATAGCTGAAAATAATTGAAAGTTTAATAGGAATTAAATAGTAGGAGTTTTTAAAAGAATGACTAATTTATTGAATGACAAGACTCGTAAAATAGTGATGTTGGCAGTTGACCACGGATATTTTCAAGGACCAACTACTGGATTGGAAAATCCAAAGGATACTATAGAGAAGTTGATTCCATTCTGTGATGCGGTAAGCCCAACAAAAGGAATTTTCCTGCATTGTATGCCAAAAGAAGTAAAAGTACCTGTTATTTTACGTGCTTCTGGAGGAAATAGTATTTTGTATAGTGATCCTATCGAACTAGAGAAAGAAGTAGCCTTGCGAAGTCTTAAACAAATAGAAACTCCGGATGAAATTAGAGAGCAGATGCAAGATCAAATGACTGACAGAGAATTATCAAATGAAGGAATAACAGTTTCTGCTGAGGAAGCGAAGAGTTTGGATGTAAAGGGTGTTTCAATCTCTATTTATGTTGGTTCTAGATATCAAAAGGATAGCATTTTGAATTTATCAAAAATGTCTGAGGGAGCCAGGAAAAATGGTCTTGAGTTATTAGGAATAACTGCAGTAGGAAAAGAGATGAAAAGAGATTCACGTTATTTAGGTCTCGCTACACGAATTGCAGCGGAGCATGGCGCAGATATTGTAAAGACTTACTATTGCGATGATTTTCAAAAAGTGGTGAATGGATGTTTCGTTCCAATTGTTATTGCTGGAGGGAAAAAGATACCTGAGAAAGATGCTTTAGAAGTATGTTATAGAGCTATTAGTGATGGTGCAGTTGGTGTTGATATGGGTAGAAATATATTTCAAAGTAGGTATCCAGTTGCAATGATGAAAGCCGTGAATTCTGTCGTTCATGAGGGTTTTAAGTCTGAAACCGCTTTTGAACTTTTTAATGATGAGAGTTCTGATTAGATTCAAATCTAACTTTTGCTTCCGAGAAATTACAAATGAAAGCTGCATTCTACTACAATAATAAAGATATTCGATTAAAGAGTATTCCTCAACCCCTCTTGGAAGAAGGAGATCTTTTAATCAAAACGGTTTCAAGTGGCATTTGTGGTAGTGACGTAATGGAATGGTATAGAGTACCTAAATCTCCTATTGTGTTAGGTCATGAAGTTGCGGGAGAAATTGTGCAGGTTGGAAAATATGTAGAAAATTTCAAGGAAGGAGATCGTATAGTTGTTTCTCATCATGTTCCGTGTAATAAATGTGAATATTGCAAAAAGAATTTGCATACAGCCTGTGATACTTTGAGAAAGACGAATTTTGATCCGGGAGGTTTTTGTGAATTTATTAGAATTCCCGCCATTAATGTTCTCACCGGAACATTTCATCTTCCTGATGAAGTCTCTTATGACGAAGGAGTTTTTGTAGAACCGCTTGGTTGTGTATTAAGATCTCAAGGAATTGCGGAGTTAGAGAAGACAGATAATGTTTTGGTTATAGGCGCAGGAATTAGTGGTTTGTTGCATATAAAGCTTGCTATTTCAAAAGGCTGTAGAAAAGTTTTTGCCGCAGACATAAACGAATATCGTCTTCAAAAAGCAAAAGATTTTGGTGCAGAAATAATTATGCCTGAGGTAGATGTTGTAAATTTTTTAAAAGAAAATCTAGACGGAAAATTAGCAAATCAAGTTATTCTATGCACAGGTTCCCCCAGTGCATTAAAATTATCTTTTCAATGTTTAGATCGAGGTGGAGTTTTACAATTGTTTGCTCCTCCCTCACCGGGGGATTCGCCTTTAATTGATTTGAATCTTGTTTGGAAAGATCAAATTTCCATATCAACATCATATGGTGCCGCGCCTTCTGATTTGGAGGAGGCCATTAAAATTATCCAGAGAAAGAATTTAATTGTTGAAGATATGATCACACATAAACTGCCCCTAGAAGAAATAAAAAAGGGTTTTCAACTTGTTTCCGATGCCCAAGATTCTTTGAAAGTTATTATTCGTCCGTGAATTTAGTTTTCTAGTGGATGGTATGTTAATTCGTTATTATCAGAATTGTTTGTATTTTCAACGTTTTTTTGTGTAGAAACCATTAATCTGTCTGATAGGAGACTATACCTTTGTTTTACGTCTCCATTTCGAACAGCAATAGACATCGCTTTTTTTGTTCCCACAAAAACCACAAGTTTCTTTGCTCTAGTCAACGCAGTGTATACTAGATTTCTTTGTAACATTGGATAATGCTGTGTGTGTAAGGGAATAATGACAACAGGGTATTCGCTACCTTGGCTTTTGTGAACTGTGATGGCGAATGCATGTGTTAATTCGTCGAGTTCATTGAAGGAGTATTCAATTAAATTGGAATCGTATGCAACTTTTATATTTGAATTAGAAATATCGCAATTCTGAATGATTCCTATGTCGCCATTAAAAATATTTTTTTCATAATTATTTCTTATTTGTATCAATTTATCTCCTACCCGGAAAGAACGGTCTCCAATATTGAAGTTTTCGCTTCCAATTTTTGGATTCAATATTTCTTGAAGACATATATTTAAATTTTTAACCCCAAGAGTTCCACGTTGCATTGGCGAGATAACTTGAATTTCATTAATAGGGTCAAGTTCGTACTGAGCTGGAATACGGTTTTTACATAGTTCTAAAATCTTGTTCACACAATTTTCTGGATCTGATTCTTCGACAAAAAGATAATCGGGTATTATTTTATTTTTTATGTCCATAATACCTTCGACAGGGAGATTCCCTTGATTGATTCTGTGTGCATTTTGGACAATTAGACTTTTTTCATTTTGTCGATAAATTTGTGTGAGTCTGACGACAGTTACGCTTCTAGATTCAATTATATCTTTTAATACATTTCCAGGACCAACAGAAGGTAATTGATCTACATCTCCTACCATAATTACAGTGCAGTTGTCGGGAATTGCTCTAAGCAAACTTGAAGTTAGGTAAATATCCAACATGGATGACTCGTCAATTATTATACAATCAGAAGTAAGCGGATTAGATGAATCTTTTAGAAAACCTCCAGAACCCCAATCATATTCAAGCATTCTGTGTATAGTTGTTGCTTTATGATTTGTTACTTCAGAAAGTCTTTTTGAAGCTCTTCCTGTAGGTGCTCCTAAAAGAATTTGTAAGCCCAAATTGTTATATAAATTTGTTATCGCTTTTATAACAGTTGTTTTTCCAGTACCAGGGCCTCCTGTTATCACGAGTACTTTATCCAACAAAGACTTCTCTATTGCTAAACTCTGTTCGTTATTTGCTTGTCCTCCTTCTAAAGCCTGTTTTGCATAATTTGATAATTTTTCTTCTGTTGATTCTCCAGTTAGACCTCTTTTTTGAATTGCTAAATTGATTCTTGCGATATCTTTTTTCTGTTCAGAAAGTATTTTGACTCTTTTAGAGACTTCTTCCTCCGCACAATAAAGGGGTTGTAAGTAGATAGAGTGCACACTCTTTTTTTGGTTTAATGGAAGAAACTTTTCTACGAAAACAAGCTCTCTTTTTATTAGTTCATTAATGACATCGGTTATTTGAGATGCTTCTACTCCAAGTAAATTAGACGCTTTTGACTCTAATTCAATTTGAGGAAGTAGAACATGTCCTTCTCTTTCAGAAGTTTCTTTTAGTATATACATTGCTCCAGCAGCACAACGTGATGGGTCATCAAATTTTGTTCCCATGCTCAATGCTATTTTGTCAGCCGTTTGAAAACCAACTCCAAAAATATCTGTTACAAGACGATACGGATTTTCTTTTAGAATTCGAATAGTATCTGGACCATATGTCTGAAAAATTCTTCCTGAAAGATTTATTGGAATATCGTATTTCCTTAGAAAAATCATTACTTCTTTCATTTCACTTTGTGTTTCCCATGATTCTTCAATTTCTTGGAGTTTTTTTTCGCCTATTCCAGGAATTTTTAATAATTGTTTAGGAGTTTTCTCCATTACATCTAATGTTTTCTCTCCAAAAAACTTTACAATTCTTTTTGCTAAAGCAGGACCTATGTTTTTGATAATACCGGATGAAAGATATTTCTCTATTTCTTCAGATGTAGTGGGTTTAATTTCTGAGTATGTTTTTACCTGTAATTGTTTACCAAATCGTGGATGTTCTTTCCAAAATCCCTCAAATTTTACTCTTTCTCCAACTTTTAATGCATTTAAACTTCCAACGACAGTGATTGGGTCGCCTATTTCATTTTCAAGTTCGACGAGTAAAACGGCAAAACCTGAATCGTTAGATTGAAAACGAACTCTTTGAACTATTCCGGTTAGAATGTTTTGTTCATTTTCGAAAAGTTTGTCTTGTGTATTTTTACTTTTTTTGGGTACTTGTTTTGAGTAGGATTTTCTCAACTATAGTCCTTTTAGAAAGTAAAAATTGTTTATATGGACTTTAAATTTTATTTTTTGACTCTATCCAAAGCGACTCAAGTTTTTCAATAGAAACTTTTTCTGGGGAAAGTCCCTCTAGATTAAGTCTTGTTTCAATATAGTGAAATCGTTCAGTGAATTTTGCTGAACTTTTTTTTATACTTTCCTCAGGATTTATTCCTAACTTTCTTGATAGATTAACTACGGAGAAAAGAAGATCCCCTAATTCGTTTTCGATGGCTAATTTATCCTTGGATTTAATAGCTTGGTCAAGTTCTTTGAGTTCTTCGTTAATTTTTTCTTTTGGACCTTTTGAGTTTTTCCAATCGAAACCTACGCGAGATGCTTTATCTTGAAGTCTTGCTGCATGTTGAAGTCCAGGCATTGATTTTGGAACACCTTCTAGAACAGAACTTTTTTCTTTTTTTGAATTTCTTTGATTTCGTTTGTTGATTTCCCAGTTTTGTAGAACAGATTCTGAAGAATTTTCTTTGGAATCTTTAAAAACGTGTGGATGTCTGTCTATTAATTTTTTTGAGAGAAAATTAGTGACATCTATCAGATTAAATTTTCCTTCTTCAGAAGCGATTTGAGAATGAAAAATTACTTGCAATAAAAGATCTCCCAATTCCTCTTTTAAAAGTTCAGAGTCTGATAAATCTATAGCTTCAATAACCTCATATACTTCCTCAATTAAATAGCGTTTTAGACTTTTATGATCTTGTTTAATATCCCAAGGGCAACCTTCATTTGAGCGAAGTTTTTCCATCACTCGAATTACTTTTCTAAATGGGTCTTTTTCTTTTTCCAATTTTTCTCCATTTTAAAGTCTCTTTTATGCACTTATAACATACTATTGCTTTTCTTTACCATTTTGAAACTATTTCTAACGAAAATTTTGCCCATAAACACAAAATGTAGTGGTATATTATTGACAATGACACAATATTCAGTGATTATAGATTTTAGTTAATAAAAGGAAAATATATGCCTTCAAGCAGCATTATTCGCATTTTACCTGAAAATGTATCTAATCAAATAGCAGCTGGTGAAGTAGTACAAAGACCTTCTTCGATTGTGAAGGAACTGGTGGAAAATAGTTTGGACGCAAGTGCAAAAAGGATTGCAGTTTTTTTGAAGTCGGGTGGAAGGAGTGGTATTTCCGTAACTGATGATGGTAATGGGATGTCGTCTGATGATGCACTTCTCTCTTTAGAACGTCATGCAACAAGTAAGATTAGTTCTGAAGTGGATTTGCACAATATCGATACAATGGGTTTCCGTGGAGAAGCTCTCCCGAGTATTGCTTCTGTTTCTAAATTAACACTGAAAACAAGAACATCTGTTCAAGACGAAGGTACAGAAATTCGGATACAAGGAGGAAGGATTGTTAAAGTTTCAGAGGTTGGTATTCCTCTAGGTACTGAAGTTCAAGTTTCTTCTTTGTTTTATAATTTACCTGCTCGTAGAAAATTTTTAAAAAGAAGGGAGACTGAGTTTGCTCGTTGTTCAGAAATTATAAATCGGTTATCTATTTCCAGACCTGATGTAGGGTTTCGATTATTTCATGACGAAAAAAAAGTTTTAGATTTAGAAAAGGGTATGAATCGCTTTGAGCGAATTTCTTCTCTATTGGGAAAAGAAACACTTCCATTTTTAATAGAATTGCCAGATTCTGGAAATCAAGAAGGGATCTCTTTTTCAGGTTGGACAAGTGCGCCCGTTATAAATCGGTCTAACAGAAATTCACAATACCTATTTGTAAATGGAAGGTCTGTTCGTGATCGACTTTTGTCACACGCTGTATTTGAGGCTTATCGAAGTTTTCTTCCATCAAAGCGCTTCCCCTTATATTGTTTTTTTATAGAACTCCCTTGTGAAGAAGTAGACGTAAATGTACATCCTGCAAAAGAAGAAGTTCGTTTTAGAAATCCATCAATCATATATGAAACATTACGAGATTTGATTATT
>CAZLCI010000046.1:0-17460 GCA_964558115.1 uncultured Nitrospinaceae bacterium
GTAACAAATGTCAAAACATTATCGAATACATCAACCATAAAAGAAGCGATCACAGAAACCAGAAATTTGGCATACTCTGGATATCCAATTTTAGATGAGAACAACAAACTTGCAGGAATGATCAGCCGATATGATTTCAGACAAGCCCAAGCAGTCCAAAAAGAAGATAGCAAGATTGGTGAATTCGCAACAATGAAATATGTACTTCACGCACATCCGGATCAATCTCTTGACTCTGTAATGGCAAAGCTTGGTTCGAGACGAATCTCACGTTTGCCTGTCGTTAGCAGAGAAGATCCTAGAGAATTACTTGGCATTATCACATCTGAAGATGTAATATTGGCTTTCGGGAAAGTAAAAATCAAAAGAGACAAAGAACAGAATCAGGGAGCAAAATAAATGAACAAACAAAACGTAAGAACATGTATTGTTGGATTAGGATGGTGGGGAGACGAGTTAGTCAATGCTTCTAAAAATGTAGATAGACTAGAAATAAACACATGTTTTGCAAGAACCGAATCGACAAGAAATGAATTTGCAAAAAAACATACTTGCAGAGTTATCGAAAGCTGGGAAGAAGTCCTAAATGATAATGAGATAGATGCTATTTTTCTTGCAACACCACATTCCACGCATTCAAGGATGATCGTAGATGCTGCAAATGCAAAAAAACATATTTTAGTAGAAAAACCTTTTGTTCTTAACGTAGCCGAAGGAATAAAAGCACTTGATGCTTGCTCAAAGGCTAAAGTTAAACTAGCTGTTGGTCATCAAAGACGTTTCCAACCAGCACACAGGAAATTGAAAGATTGGATCCAATCTGGAAAACTAGGAACTATTGTTCAAGCAGAGGCAAATTTTTCTTATGGATTTGCTTCTACTCTTTCTCCAGATAGTTGGAGATCTAACCCAGACGAAAGTCCTGCAGGTGCAATGACGGGATTAGGAATTCATCAAGTTGACAATCTTCAATATTTTTTAGGACCTGTGAAAAATGTTTTTTCATACAGTAAATCAGTAAAGCCAGACACAGATTTAGAAGATGTAACCGTGACATTATTAGAATTCGAGTCAGGCTCATTTGGCTATCTTGGCTCTAATATGTTAACCCCGAAAGTATTTTACGCTAGAGTCTATGGAACCGAGGCTAATGCAATCGCTGAAAATGAGGGCACAAAAATTACCTTATGGGGAAAAGATAATACCGAACTAATAGAAGAATTTGAGGTTTCAGGAGATCCAGTAACTGCTCCACTGGTTGCAGAAATATCAGATTTTGCGCAATCCATTATTCAAGATTCCACTCCTGAGGTAGACGGTGTTGTCGGCTTAAGAAATAGTGCAGTTTTGGAAGCAATTATCCTCTCCTCTAGAGAAAAAAGGATAGTAACTATAGAAGAGCTTTACTAGGAAATGAGTGATTCAATAAAAGTGAAAATTGTTGAAACCAATTTATTAAAAAACAAACATCCTCTATGGGCAAAAAAGATAGTACGAGTTGCTTTATGGATTGCGTACTCTGGTTATAAAACAAAAGGAATAGAAAATATTCCTACTAAGGGTCCATTAATTATAGCCTCAACTCATTTAAGTTACCTAGATCCTATAATTCTTAGTGCTTTTATTCCTAGAAATTTATTCTATTATGCAAAAAAAGAACTTTTTAGAAATTTTCTTTTCTCTAAACTTATTACTAGGTTTGGTGCAATTCCAATTGACCGCGAGGGATTCACAAGAAGAAGTTTCCAGATAGGAATTAGAATTTTAAAATTAAAAGAATGCATAGTCATTTTCCCAGAAGGTGGAATACTAGAAGAAAGAGATAAACTCATTGTAAAATCAGGCATCGGAATGATTTCCACGCTAAGCAATGCTCCTATTTTGCCTGTTTCTATTAAAGGATCAGACACACTCTTTAAATTGAGATCGTTTTTCTCAGATACAACACGACTTTCCTTAAACTTTGGCAAAATAATAAACCCAAAAAAAATAGAATTTCAGTCTAAAAATGAATATCGAAAAAATATTACAAGAATAGTAAAAGATGCTATTGAAAAACTAGAAAACGAAAATATCTATTGAATTTACTTCTTAATCGAATTGTAACTAGCGAAATCTCATGATAAAACTTTGTTACAAAAATCGATTCTATTTTCAATTTTAATTTCGGAGTAAAATATGCCGATCAAATTTGATTTCAGCAACAGAAAAATAATTCTCACTGGTGCAACAGGTGGAATGGGAGTAAGGATTACCGAGGCTTTTCTAGACTCTGGAGCAAAAGTTTTTGCTACTGACATTGATCAATCTCTTCTTGATTCTTCATTACCTGAGACAGAAAAATTAAAAAAAACATCTTGTGACCTGACGAATATAGAAGAACTTAGATCTACAATGCAAAATGCATTATCCTGGCTCGATGGGTGTGATGTTCTTTGTAATATTGCTGGATATATGCCCATAAGACCCCCACTTGAACTTACAAAAGAGGATTGGGATCCAGTACTTAGCGTAAATCTTCTAGCTCCATATTTTTGTATTCAAGAAACAATAGATGCCCTCAAAAGTTCTGGCAGTGGAAGAATCATTAGTTTTGCTTCTATTGCAGGAAAAATGGGAGGAATTGGACCTAACCTCACCTATTCTGCAGCAAAAGCAGGACTTCTGGCTATGACATTTAATTTGGCTAGAGAATTAGCAAAAACAGGAGTCACGGTGAACTGTATTATGCCTGGTCCCGCCGACACTGGCCTACATTTCGAATCTCCTCCTGGAATGTTAGAAAAAGCAGAACAATCTCACCCGATGGGAAGACTTACAACTCCAGAAGACGTGTGGCCATCGGTACTTTATCTTTCGAGTGAGGAGTCCGCACATATCAACGGAGAAGGTCTTGATGTGAATGGTGGGTTTTGGACTGACTAACTTTAAATGAAAAAATAATTAAATATCTTAGCCAACAGGCTGGGCTGACATTGTTTCGGAATTATCGTCTTTTCCTTTCATGTTGCCTAATTTTTGAATCACAAGTGAAATAACCATCAAAGTTAGACCTACTGAATTAAACCAAATTCTATCCCACTCTCCAAGTTGTTCCCAGAATAAAAGAAGAGAAGCGATTGACAATAAAACTCGATCGAACACTGTTAAAGTCCTAAGGAATTGTCCTTCCAAAACTGCAGCAGAGCAAATAAATCCTAAACTCGCCCCTAACCATACCAGCAACACAGACGACCATTCAGCTGTTGAACCTGGGTTTGGGCTATCCATTAAAATAGGAGTGTAAGCCATCAGAAGAGGAACAACATAAAGAGGTTTAGCTAATTTCAATGAAGTAAATCCTGTCCTCATTGGATCGCACTTTGCGATACCTGCAGCCACGAATGCGCCTAACGCAAATGGCGGAGTCAATGCAGCATCTTGACTAAGCCATAAAACAATCATATGAGAAGTCAACATCTTAAGACCTAGATCCTGCAATGCAGGTCCCGCTAGAATGATAATTAAGATATAACTTGCGGTAATTGTCATTCCCATCCCAAGAATATAACTAGCAAGAGCAACAAGAATAACGGCAAGCCAAATCATATCGTAAGAATAAGATAAAATAATCAATGTCATTTTTTGCGCCAGATCAGGATGTGTTACCCCTGTCAAAACTAAACCCATAACTCCTGCTGTCGCTCCTATTATTAAAGAATTTTTTGATCCTTGAACAAACGCATTTGCAATTCGAATCATAATTTCTTTTGATTGCTTTTGTCTCCAAGCAAGAAGACATCCAATAATGGTATACAAATACAACATGTCCCCACCCTTTATAAGACTGGCAACAAACACAAGAGTTTCAATACCCAAAAGGTACCAACATTTCTCTCTAATAGTTGCAAAAACTATCGCCGCTACAATCGCCCAAAATCCAGCAAAAAAAGGAGAGAACTGCAAAATCAGAAGAAAAATAAGTAACCCTACTGGAACTAAAAGAATTCCATCTTCTCTCATGATTTTCCAGAAATCTGGAAGTTCGTCTTTAGTAAGACCACGCAATCCATGTCTAGTGGCATAAAAGTGTACCGACATAAAAACAGAAAGGTAATACAACATTGCAGGCACAAGACTAATTAATGCAACCTTCCAATATGGAGTCTCAGTCATAGCGGCTAAGATAAAAGCCGTTGATGCCATAATTGGTGGCATTAAATGACCACCAATACTTGATACCGCTTCGGTTGCTGCTGCAAATGTTGGTCTAAATCCACCTTTTTTCATTAGAGGAATTGTAAAGGTTCCAGTTATAACTATATTCGCTGCACCACTTCCTACTATTGAACCAACGAGACCGCTGGAAACAACAGAGGCTTTTGCAGCACCACCTTTAAAACGTCCCACTAGAGCAAAAGAAAGATTTACAAAAACATCTCCAACACGGGTAGCCTCTAATAAAGCTCCAAAAATCATAAAGATAAAGACGACTTGTGCATACACTCTGGTAATGATTCCATAGATACCCTCTTGACTATACAAATAACTCATTACATATCCGAAATCGTTTCCTTTGTGCGCAATGATTCCTGGAAACCAGTTACCAGCCCAATCATAAAACAAAAAGACAAAAGCTACTGAAGGAAGAACCATTCCAAGCACACGTCTACAACACTCCCATACAAGAACTGCGGCAACAAATCCAAACATTACATCATTACCCCAGAACCCCGTATCTACAACTATTCCTGCTCTATCCCCTCTTGGTTCATAGAAATACATAAAATCACACAACACAAGAAAAGACAAAACAATCAGAATTAGGTCAATAGAAGAAGGTCTATCTGTAGGAGAGTTCTTTCTTGCTGGATAAATCAAATAAGTCAAAGCACAAGTAAAAAAGATAAAGAGAGGAAGCATAAATTGTTCGCCGTATAAATTTTTACTAAAATCATACATTCCTACTTCAATTAAATATGGAAATTCTAGAGTCCTTAAATCTTGCAGTCCGCTCCATGATCTAGGACCAAAGAATGTATAACTTCCATTTACGGCACCAAACAAAAAATAAACCGCAAAAATAAAACCCAAGACTCTGAACAACCAAAGATATGCACCAGATAAATTTCTGGTTTCAGGCAAACCAGCACCTAGAACATTCCTCACTTTTTCAAAAAAAGCACTCACCTGTGACATTAATTTTCTCACTAAAGAGATTGAAAAACTTGGCGGAAGTAATCAATTTCTTAAAATAGGATAAAAAATAATTCCTCCCAGGTAGTACCTGGGAGGAATTGAAAAAATACTTATTGGATTGATGCAGGAATCTTATGACCTTTTTCTTTCCAATATCGAGCAGCACCTGGATGGATCTTCATTCCGATTGCAGCCATTTGATCCAATGCAGGCATGATTGTGAATCCAGTATTCCAACCTTTATGAACCTTCAATAAGAAGTCCATACCTTTTTTGGAATAGTTTAAACGTGTTACTTCATAAACAACATCTTTAGGAACATTACAACCTACGATTGTCCATGCTGTATAACCAATAGTTGGAACTGGCTTATCTACACCATCGTAAACACCACCTTCAATAGTAATTGGGAAATAAGCAGGATTCATTTTCAACATCTGCTTTAAAATATTTCCATCTACTGGAAGTAATGTAATAGGTTGTGCTGTTGAAAATTTCACAAATGCAGGTGAAGGAACTGGATTTGGAATTGTAAATGCATCCAAACGATTATCTTTAACAGCGTCTGCTGCAACGTTCCAGTTAAGGTTCTCTTCTCTAACTTTACCTTTTAATCCTGCCAATTTAATAATAGTTCTTGTCATAAAGTGAGTACTACTACCTTTTTTTGCATAACTCACTCTTTTTCCTTTTAAATCTGCAACTGTTTTGATTCCAGAACTTTTCTTAACTCCAATATGGAATTTAGAAGCCGTTGCAGGTCCAAGGCCACAGTTATTTACGTATTTCTTTTTAAACATTTTCTTCCCAGCAAAAGCCAAGCGAAGAAGAGTTGCAACACCTAAACCAAATTCAGCTTTTCCAGTTTCTACTAAACGAATATCTTCCACTGCACCTCTAGTGGTTAAGTTATTCATTTCCACTGTTTTGGATTCTTTCGAAACCAAAGCAGCCAAACCACCCCAAATAACATATGCGGCAGCACCTGGTCCTGCTGTTGCAACAGCAGTTTTCACTCTCTTAGCAGCGAAAACACCTGAAGCGCTAAAACTAACTGCAAACACTGTAACTAGAACAAGCAAAAAAACTTTTCTTACTAAATTCACAATACTTCCTCCTATTAGTTTCAGAACAGTAGTACACCCTTTAAATTTAGAGGGCAAAAATATAATTATTGATTAAGCGAAATCATAGACAATCTTTACTTGAAGATCAACCACTAATCATAACGAAGGAATTGATTTTTTGATTAGTGAAAAAATTATCTTTCTTTTTTTTGCCCAGTCCATCTTTTAAAAATATTATGTTCCAAGCCTAATGAATCCAAAGCTTTCCCAACTACATGATTCACTAGGTCATCGATGTTTTTCGGTTCATGATAAAAACCTGGGGAAGCTGGAATTATGGATACACCGAGCCTAGACAATTTCAACATATTCTCGAGATGTATCGCAGACAAAGGCATTTCTCGAACAACTAAAATTAATTTTTTATTTTCCTTCAAAAACACATCTGCAGAACGACACACAAGGTTGTCTCCTGTTCCAGTCGCAATTTGGCCAAGTGTCTTAACAGAACAAGGAATAATCACCATAGCATCCATCCCTGAACTTCCACTTGCAGGAACAGCTCCAATATCAGAATCAGGATGTGTAATAAAAGCATATTTAGAAACATCCTTATCCGTAAATTCTGTTTCATACTTCATAACTCTCAGTCCAGCTTTAGAAATCACAAGATGCGTCTCTACCTCAGAAAAAGAATTATAAAGAACTTCCATCATACGTATTCCATATATTGATCCTGAAGCTCCGGTTATTCCTACTACAAGTTTCATATGTTATTCCTAAAAAAAAGTGTTTTCATCAAACTCAATCTATATCAGTTCATAAATAAGGAAAATACCGAGCCTTTTTATTTTTCTTTTCGAATATTCTCGAAATCTTTATAAAGAAGAGAGTAATCTGTATCCTGCATTCCAAAACTCATAGCTTTCTTGAGAAAAGTCAAAGTAGATTCCCCTAAATCTACTTGTGCGTTCATACTTTTACCTAGCGCAACTGCCATTCCTACATCTTTATGTAAATTATAAACTCTAGATTTTGCATCCCATTTTTCTGACAAAATGTGTAAAGGAAACCTGAATTGACTCGCATAACTTCTAGCATTTGCAACATTAAAAACATCAATCATATCCTTGAGGTTAATTCCTGCTCTTTCTGCCATCTTTCCTCCTTCACATGTTGATAAAAAGATCGAATGACAAACCATATTATGAATTAGTTTCAAGGTATGACCTGAACCACTTTTCCCTAAATAGAAAGGATTGCGAACAAAGAAAGAAAGTATTTTCTTGCTTTTGTTAAAAGCTTTTTTGTCTCCTCCAATCATCAATGTCAAAGTCCCAGCTTTTGCTCCAGTTGCACCTCCACTCATTCCTGCATCCAAATAATCCACACCCTTTCTTTTTGCTTTCTTAGCTAATTTGCTTGACTCTTTAGGATCTGAACTAGTGAGATCATAAATTATTAAACCTTTCTTTGGATTAGACAACATAGAATCTCTTCCATTTAAATATGTGCCTACTTCGACACAACTGGGGACTACAAAAAAAACTACATTGCAACACTCTGACATAACAGTAGGATTCATTAACTCAACGTTTTTCTTTTTTTCATATTTCTTGCACAACACTTTATCTGAATCCCATACTTTTAAAGATATCCCTTTTTCAATAAAATTATGAGCTATTCCACTACCCATATTACCTAGACCCACTACTCCTACTTTAATATTCATAATTAACAGCACCTTTCATTTATTTAAATTTGCTTCTATTCTTTTATTCTAATTCACTTATAGAATTTAGATAAAGATATTGTCAAAAAATAAAATATTGCAAAAAAAACAATCATATAGTATAAGATACAGTTCTAAATTTATGAAAATTGTTGTGATCCCTCCGCCCGAGTCTATCCAGCATAAAGGTGGGTAGACCTGGGATCACGATTTCATAAAAGTCTTTTAATCACCTTCTCTATAGTTAATCCCTGAACAATAATAGAAAAAATTACTATGATATAAGTAGTCGAGAGAAGAATATCTCGATAAAAGCCTTCCGATAAAGAAAGAACTAAAGCCACTGATATGCCCCCTCTAATACCTCCCCAAGTCAGAATTCGTACAGTACCATTCTCATATTTTCTAAATAGCGAAAGAGTCTTAATTATTCCACCTACACTTAAAAAACGTGAAATTATAACAATAGGAATAAATACAAGAGATAAAAGCAGTATATTGAATTTAAAATCTAACAGCATTATTTCCAAGCCTATAAGAAGAAAAAGAATCGCATTTAATATTTCATCTATCAAATCCCAGAATTTTTGAACATGTTCGTTTGTATTCTCACTCATAGCAAATTTAGAACCATGGTTGCCTATCAACAAACCTGCGACAACGACTGCTATAGGACCAGAAACATGTAAAATAGAAGCCAAGGAGTAAGTGACAAGTACTAGAGCAAGAGTAATCAAAACCTCGGTATTATGCTCATCAATTGATTTCATCGCTCTAAATGAAATCAATCCTGTTACAAAACCTAACAATCCACCACCACAGGCTTCTTTTACAAAATACTGAAAACCTACAATCAAATTTGATGAAAAATCCATGTTTCCTGCTGTTAAAATCGTTACTAAAACTGTAAAGACAACCACTCCCACACCATCATTAAAAAGACTTTCCCCTGAAATCATAGCCTTTAAAGTTGGAGAAATATTAACAGTCTTAAAAATTCCCAACACTGCAACTGGATCAGTTGGAGATATTAAAGAGCCAAAAATAAGACACCAGACGAACGGAACTGAAAAATCGAACAAGGCAGAAACAAAATAAAAAATTATCCCAACAAAAAGAGTAGAAAAAATAATTCCGAATGTAGCCATTAACGATATAGCCCACCCTCTTTTCAGTAGACTCTCTACATCTACATGTAAAGCCCCAGCAAAAAGAAGCAATCCTAACATCACTTCCATCAAGGTTTTATTGAAATCTATCTTGTATATAAAGGACCGAAAACGAAACGCTAAATCAAGCGAAGGAAAAAGAAGATCTATGGCAATGACTGCAAAAGAAGAAAAAAGAGCTATTAAAATTATTCCAATCGTAGATGGAAGACGCAGATATTTTTCGTTCAAGTACCCAAAAAATGCTGCAAGAAGAACTAATAAAGAACTAATTTGAAAAATTGTAAGATCAAGCATTTCATCTAACTCTTATTTAAAAGAAAGAATAAAAAATCCACCTGAAACAACTAACAATGCACCTATCACAATTCTGAAAGTAATTTTTTCAAGATGTTTTAAAAATAGGTAACTCCATAAAAGAATCCATAAAGGTGCCAATCTACTTAAAGGCATCAAAACTGAAACATCTCCTAAAGTTAAGGAAGTCCAAAATGTTAATGAAGATAACCCCGTGGTAATTGCAGCTAAAGAAAACCATCCTACTGCTCTTCTATCAATATGAAACTGATACCTGGATCGAAAGGTAAAATAAAGAGAAATAAGAAGCAAACTTGCGGAACCAAAAGCAATATTTATAGCCAATAGAGGTGTCAGAGTATACGCATATCCAAATTTTGTTAAAACAGGCATCATGCCAAAACAAAATGAAGCAAGAATAGGAAAAACCAGAGCTCCCCTGAACCAACTCCAACCCGAGGAAGAATCATCTTCTGTAGATTTTGAAAGTAAAGCAACTCCTAAGAAAACACAAAATGCGCCAATCCATACACCTAACGTAGGAGTCTCTCTTAGAAAAATAACGGCGAGCAATACCGACCAAATTGGAGAAGATGCTTGTATTGGAGAAGCTCTACTAACACCCATCCTTTCTACTCCAGTAAAAGCAAGAAACTGACCAAGACCTTGACCAACACAACCAGCGATAGCAAACCAGAAGATAGCATTCATATTTACTTGTAAATAAGAGCCATTAATCAAACACATAATAGCAGTTAGTAGAAAAACAACTGAACTTGTAACGATAGCCCCAGACAAAGGAGACGCGCTTCTGATTCCCTGACGTAGTGAAAGTAAAGTAAAAGAATATGTAAATGAAGACGTTAACGCCATTATTTCCGGCCATGAAATATTAAAACTCATTAAAATGTACCATTAATTAAAGTTTAAATAGAAAATAATCATATCAGTGTTATTTTAGGTCATAAGAATACAACAATTCTTTCATTTAAAATAACTAAAACGAAAAATCATAAAGGCAAAAATATTTGAATATACTGAAGTACTTAATATAAAAATTTATCTAGTCTTTTAAAAAAAATTATTAAAGTATTAAAATTATTACTAATATTTACAATTTATTAAAAAATAAGAGGAAAATTTATGAGCAAAGTATATTTAGTAGCGTCGCTTACTCCAAAAAATGGGATGGAATCAGAAATGGAAACACTCCTAAGAGGGATGTGCGATCCTTCTCGAGCAGAAGCAGGATGTGATTTTTATAGCCTTTTTAAAAACCCTGACGGATTTCACTTCATTGAGTGTTGGAAATCAGAAAACGATTTAGATTTACACAGAGAAACTCCACATTACAAGAATTTTAAAGAAAAAATCGCTAATTTATTGGATGTTCCACCTAACGTCCTAAAACTTGAAGATGTAAATATCGATTTAAAATAAATATTTCCTTAGCAAAGGGGGTATCTGATGACATATAAAAATGACTCGATTGAAAATAAAATTGCAGTTATAACAGGTTCAGCAAGTGGGATAGGAAAAGCTACTGCCAAAATTTTCGCACGAGAGAATGCGATAGTAATTTGTACCGATATTGACGCAAAAAGCGCTAAGAAGATTTCAGACGAAATCAATGAATCCGGAGGGAACTCTCACGCATTTGGGGTAGATGTAACCTCAAGAGATGCCATTAATAAAATGGTTTCAGAAGTTGTTGCAAAATTTGGAAGCATAGATTTCTTGTTCAATTCTGCTGGTTCCATACTTGAACGATTACCCTTTCTTGAGATTAGCGATGATATTTGGGACAAAACTTTCGACTTAAATGTAAAAGGCACTTTTTACACAATGCAATGTATCCTTCCTCAAATGTTAAAAAAACAAAGTGGGGTCATAGTAAATATGGCAAGTATGGCTCATTTAAATGGTTCACCTAAAATTGCAATAAATTATGGAGCTTCCAAGGGTGCTGTGGTAACCATGACAAAAGGAGTTGCTCGTGAATTTGCAGACCAAGGAATTCGATGCGTTTCTATTTCACCTGGTCCAATTGATACTCCATTCCAAGAAACTGCAAGTGAGAAAATTAGAACAGAACTAGAAAGCTGGGTTCCTATGGGAAGATATGGAAAACCAGAAGAAATTGGAGAACTTGTTTTATTTATATGCTCAAGAAAATGCGACTTTATGACTGCTGATACCATACTAGTTAATGGTGGCGGCGGTTTCAGATAAAATTGGAGAAAAAAATGCCTTTCTACAAAAAAAATACAATGGATGAAAAAATATCTCCCTCTGGCTCGATTCAAAAAGGAGTTCCCGGAGAATTCATGAAAGCAGGTCTCGTTACCAAACCAGAGGGAATTGGACCTCCATTACATGAGCAGCCGAATGAGGAGCAATTCACTTTGGTTTTAGAAGGAAAGCTTCACTATGTTCTAGGGGAAGAAGAAAGAATTGTACAACAAGGTGACATGATACATATTCCTAGAGGAGTCCCACACAGGAGTCGTGCCATCGAAGGTCCTGCTACTTTCTTCACAGTGAAAAGCCCTTCGGGAACAGGAGATCTAAACGAAGACCATAATAAATCAGCAAAAGCAGACGAAGCAGAAAAAAATTATCCAAAAGGGTAATATTAGAAATCCTAGGGATAGATACCGTCCCAATCTCCCTTAGGAACTTTAACTGTACCATCTTTTTTAACTTGTGGACGCTGAAGAGAAAAAGTCGTTTCCGGAGTCACTACTGTATAGTCCATATAACCCATTCGTGCCAAGGGTCGCATAGATGCAGTATCGACTAGACCATCTTTTATTACGTTATCATTAATAAATATACCAATCACCTGACCGACAACGATAAAATGACCACTGTCTCCAATAACATCGGGCAACTCAATAGTCCTCCAGTGTTTGCATTCTAGTGAAGCGGGTGCTAGCGCAACCCGAGGTGGCTTTACGAAATGGGATTGAGCTGTCTGTAAATTAGAGAGTTCAAATTCATCAGAGAGTGGGTCCACTTTAGCCGAAGAGATATTCATTTCATCTCTTGTATCCATTGTTGAAATCGAGCAAGTAAACTCGCCGTTATCTTCTATATTACGTAAGCTGTCTTTTCGATTAGCAGAAACAAACATGACATAATGAGGTCGTTCACTAACTGCATTAAAAAAACTATACGGGGCCAAGTTGAGAACATCATTCTTGTCAACAGTAGAAACCCAGCCTATTGGTCGTGGAGCAACTAGTGCTTTGAACGGGTCGTGCTTTAAGCCATGCTCGTTTTTAATACTATCGTAATACATAGTATCCTCCGAATCGAAGTATAGAGTATGATTTCATCTTTCTCAGCTATAATTTCTCTACTGAAATATTATGTAATTCCGTTATAGATGAGTTATTATAAAAATATATCAGAAAAAAAAATTGCAAACGATACAATAATTCAACTAAGAACTTTTTAGACGTTGCTTCATCCTCTCTACTGTTATAAAAAGATTCAAAATTTATGGAGTGATATTGAAAAATAAGAGGATATTAATAGTAGTTGCACACCCAGATGATATTGAATTCAGGTATGCGGGTTCAGTTGCAAAATGGATCCAGGAAGGCAATGAAGTCGAGTATTGTGTAGCAACTAGTGGAGACAAGGGTTTTAATAGTTCAGGAAAAGAAAGTCTTAGCAGAAAAGAAAGACAAGATATACGTGAATCTGAACAAATCTCAGCAGCTAAAATTGTAGGAGTGAAAAAGGTACATTTCCTTAAATTTCCTGATGGAGAATTGGAGAACAATGCATCCCTTAGAAAAGAAATAGTCAAATTAATAAGAATATTCAAACCGGAAATAGTTGTCTCAGGAGACCCTTCAATGAATTCGTTCGACAGTTTTCCTGGATACCATAGTGACCATCGATCGATCGCCACTGCAGTTTTTGACTCACTTTATCCTGCATGCGGAAATGAAAATTTTTTTCCTGAATTGATTTCAGAGGAAAATCTCAAGCCGTTCACTCCAAAGTTAGCGATGTTAGGAAATTCCGATAATGCAGACACTTGGACTGACATAGAAGATTTTTTTGATATAAAGATGAAAGCACTAGCATGTCATAAAAGTCAAATTGAAGACATACAAGAAATTATACCTAGAATAAAGGATCGTTCTAAAGAAAATGGAAAACCAGCAGGATTAAATTTTGCCGAATCTTTCCGGACTTTAGAGTTGCCATAAAAGAACTTTCATTTTAATCTTATTTCTATAAATTATGTTTGTTTTTTTAAGACTGCCAAAATAATGGGGACAATAAATGCACGGATATCAGGGGAAAATATTACATATTCATTTAAACAATCAGACTTCTCACATAGAAGAACTAGATGAGAATACTGCAAGAAGGTATTTAGGTGGCAACGGTTTAGGGGCTAAAGTTTTATGGGATAAACTTAGCGCAGATATAGACCCTTTGTCAGAAGAGAACATCCTTGCAATTGCCGTAGGACCTTACACTGATACTGCCGTCCCTAGTGCAAGTCGTGCTTGCGCTGTAACTAAGAGTCCGCTTACAGATTTATTTTTTGACAGCACTTTTGGTGGAGCTTGGCCAATCACACTCAAAAAAACTGGACATGACGCAATTGTCCTTCATGGAAAATCTGAAAAATTACTTTATCTTCATATTACAGAAGAAGGAGTAGAGTTTCGGAATGCAGAAGATCTTTCTGGAAAATGGATTCGTGAGACTTGCGATGCTATTTCTGAAAAAGAAAGTGGCGCAGATGTCTTAGCAATAGGACCTGCTGGAGAAAATCAAGTACGTTATGCTGCCATGGCACACACATGGAGAAAAAGCAGAGATGGAATAAGTGGCAGAGGTGGAATAGCTGCAGTTTTAGGAAGCAAGAATGTAAAAGCAATTTCTCTTAAAGGAAGGGCTAAGACTAGTGTTTACGATTCAAAAGGCCTTAGAGAGTATGTAAACAATACAGCAGAAGATGTAAGGACAGGAACAGCAGCCTTAAACAAGTATGGAACTCCTATACTAGTCAACATGATCAATAAGCTTGGTGCACTTGGGACAAGAAACCTTACAAGTGAAATCTTTGAGAGTTGTGAGCCAATTAGCGGAGAATACATGCGTGAGAATTTTCATGAAAAAGATACTACTTGCTTAAAGTGCCCTGTTGCGTGTGGTGCCGATTATATTATGAAAGGTGGAAAATTTGATGGATTACAGTGGAAACTTCCAGAATATGAAACTATTTTTGCACTTGGCACGATGCTAGGAATTGGAGATCCCGGAACACTTCTTAGAGCAAATCAACTTTGTGACGAGCTTGGTCTAGACACTGTTTCTGCCGGCGTAACAATGTCACTTGCATTTGAATGTTTCGAAAAAGGAATGCTAAAGAAAAGTGATGTTGGCTTCGATCTTTCTTGGGGCGATTCAGACATAGTGCTACAACTTCTTGAAGATATTTCTTTACGAAAAGGTTTCGGAAATATTTTAGCTGAAGGTGGGGTAAGGTTAGCCAAAGAGATTGGAGGAGATGCAATAAATTTACTATACGCGTCTAGAGGCTTAGAACTACCTGCCCATAGTGCGAGAGTTCTCAAAGGAATGTCAATTGGATACGCAACAGGCACAAGAGGAGGCAGTCATCACGACACAAGACCAACTCTTCAATATGCTTCCGATCATGACAACACTACAACAGATGGAAAATCTGAATTCGCAGTTAAAACACAAAATTTCACCGCAATTGGGGACTCAATCACGCAATGTAGGTTTACCGCTGAACGTGGATACGGCGCCATGATAAACGAGAAATATGCAGATATGCTCAATATGGTCACTGGCTGGGATACAACTAGCGAAGAATTAGAATCAACTGGCGAAAGAATATGCAATTTAGAAAGGGCATTCCAAGTAAGAGAAGGTGTAAATAGAATTCATGATTCACTACCTCATAAAGTAATGCATGAGCCCGTTCCAGATGGTCCACACAAAGGAATGCACTGCCCACCTGATGAATTAGAAATGATGAAAGACGAATACTACAAAATCAGAGGATGGGATGACGAGGGAATTCCGACAAACGAAACTTTAAATAAGTTAGATTTAAAAGAAGTTGCGGACGAACTTTCAGTATGAAAAAATATCTAAACTAAAAATTTAGATATTTTTATTAATCGACTGGATATTTTTCAACGAGTCTTTTTGCAATAACGATCCTTTGAATATCGTTAGTACCCTCACCCACCTGCAAAAGAATCGAGTCCCTGTAATATCTTTCAATCGGAAGTTCTTTAATATATCCGTATCCCCCGTGTATATGAATAGCCATTTCAGAAGCTCGTTGACAAGCATCACTTGCAAAAAGTTTTGCCATTCCTGCTTCCATATCACAACGTTGGTCATTATCCTTCATCATTGCAGCTTTATATGTAAGTTGTCTTGCCGCCTCTAGAGAAGTCGCCATATCAGCTAGCTTCAGTTGAATAGCCTGATACTCAACAATAGGCTTCCCCATAGATTTTCTTTGTTGCGCATACGACAAAGATTCTTCTAAACAAGCACGATGAAGACCTAATGCTCTTGAAGCAACTTGAATCCTTCCAAGTTCAAGCGCAGACATCAGTTGCTGAAAACCTCTGTTCTCTTCACCTATAAGATTTGATACTCCTACAGCACAATCTTGAAAATTAAGTTCCCCTGTACGAATACCTTTATAACCAAGCTTGTCTAAGTGCCTACTGACTTTAAATCCATCTAAGTCTCTTTTAACGAGAATACAACTAATTCCTCTATGTGGTTTATCTGCATTAGAGTTAGTTCTAACCATCACACCGAAATGAGTTGCATTTTCTGAATTGGTTATAAACATTTTCGATCCATTCAGTATGAAATTTTGCCCATCACGCATTGCAGAGGTTCTGAGGGAAGCAACATCACTCCCTCCATCAGGCTCAGTAATTCCTATACCAAATCTCATTTCCCCCTTAGCTATCTTTGGTAGCCAATTTTTTCTCTGAGAATCATTTCCATACTTATCTATCAACCATCCAACCATAGAATGACTTCCAAGAACACCGGTTAAACTCATCCAACCTCTTGAAAGTTCTTCAGTAAAAACAACCAAACTCATTGCGTCCATTTGAGAACCACCAAATTCTTCAGGAACTAGGGCCCCAAAATATCCAAGATCTTTCATTTTATTTACAATGACATGGGGATATTCATCATTATGTTCGTATCTCATTGCATCTGGGATTACATCCTGTTCGACAAATTTCCTGACTCCTGACTGGAGTGCTAACTGAAATTCATTTAATTGGATATCCACTAAGAACTCCTCCTATAATAAAACTATTCAAAAAGGCTTAATCCACCACCATCTTTAGGAATTTGAAGCCTTTCTACGACTTTCCCGTTAATTAAATGTTCACCTACAATCTCTTTTACATCTTTAGCCTGAACACCTCCATACCAAATATTATCCGGCATTACACAAAGAACTGCTCCGTGCTCACAAACATCCATACAAGTTGTTCCTAAAATTCGAGCCTTACCTTTAAGATTTTGTTTTTCCAACTCTTCTTTTAGCTTAGCCCTAATTTCAACCGCATTACATTGTGCGCAACTACCCTTAGGATGGTCAAAAGTCCTCTCATTTGTACAAACCATTACATATCTTTTTTTTTCAAACATTAAAATTTGCCCTTTTATTAAAAAATTAAGCTATCATTAAAAAGACGGAAGCATCAACGAATTTGAGAAATATTTTGAATATTTACCAATCTCTAAGTTAGAATGAATAGTTTTTAATTTTTAATAAACGAAAGTTACTTATATGATTACATTATATGCGACATGTATTGTAGAACAACTTTTGCCAGATGTAGGCGAATCTGTTTTTTATCTTCTTGAAAAAACAGGGGAAGCAATATACTACCCTGAAGATATAACTTGTTGTGGACTACCCCACTTCAATAATGGCTACCAAGAAGATGCAGCTGAA